>NZ_BAAHWU010000005.1:0-184421 GCF_054601275.1 Dysgonomonas reticulitermitis
AAGAGAACTCGGTAAACGACATCCCTTCCGAAGCCTCGCCACTAAGGCGTTTCTTTACCGAATCCTTAGCCATCATATAGTTCACTGTTATGTGTTTGCCTATATCACGGATAAAGTTAAGAAAAGAAAAATCCTTCATCCAGTCGTAGTTGTTTACCAATATTGCTTCCTGTCGTCAGCATGACAAACCAGAATTTAACTAAAAAGTAACAAACCTCCACAGTTAGCAGTCAACAGTCAACAGTCAACAACTTGTACCTCGTATCCCGTCTACTTGTAACTTTTTAACTAAAATGTAACAAACTCCACACTCAATTAGCCGTTAGCTTATAGCCTTTGCCGCTTCGCGCCATTTTCAAATTTTCAAATTACCAAATTGTCTATTATAGATAAAACTAACGACGGACAATGTTTCATTCTTCGTTCTTCACTTTTCATCGCTTTGCGCCATTTTTCATTTTTCACTTTTCATTTTTCACTTTTTAGTCATCTTATGGCAAAGAGGGGGAAAATACGCTAAAAAGAGCATAAAAAAGTTGCCAGGAATTGTTTGTCAGAGTACATAATAACTTTTTTCGCTAAAATTTAAACAGTTTCTAAAGTGTGACTCCTGTTTTAAAGATGGCTATTTCCTTAAAGCCTGTTTCTTCATGCTTAAGATGTTTGCCATCGCAGACTTCTACTGTAAAGGCTATAAAATCATCCAAAACTTTCCCCATGCTATTTCCTTCCAATAAAGCTCCCGCATTAAAATCTATCCAGTTTTGCTTGAAATTATATAACCTGGAATTGGTAGAAATCTTCATTGTAGGAACAAACGCCCCGAACGGAGTACCGCGCCCGGTAGTAAATAAGACGATCTGGCAACCCGACATAGCCAACGCCGATGCCGCGACCAAGTCATTACCGGGAGCATTCAGCAGATTCAGACCATGTTTGGTTACAGGCTGTCCGTAATCGAGCACATCTACAACTTCCGAGTTTCCTCCCTTTTGAGTACATCCTAATGATTTATCTTCCAGTGTAGTGATGCCTCCGGCTTTATTTCCAGGTGAAGGATTTTCGTAAATCGGTTGTTCAAATCTTCGGAAATAATGCTTGAAATTGTTTATTAGCAAGACTGTATCATTGAAAACTTTCTCATTTTCAGCCCTGTTCATAAGGATAGTTTCAGCGCCGAACATTTCCGGCACTTCGGTCAAAATACTGGTTCCGCCCTGAGAGATCAGCCAGTCGGAAAATTGTCCTACCAGAGGATTAGCCGTAATACCGGAAAAACCGTCGCTACCTCCACATTTCAGGCCTACTTTTAGTTTCGACAGAGGCAGAAGCTCACGCTTATCGTTACGCATATAGTCTACCAGCTCTTTCATCATCTGAAAGCCGGTTTCTATTTCGTCCTGAACTTCCTGCGAAATGAGAAAACGAACACGGTTTTCGTCCCATTCTCCCATTACCTTTTTAAAATCTTTTTGCTGGTTATTTTCACAACCAAGGCTCATCACAAGCACACCTCCCGCATTTGGATGCTTGGCAAGCGCAGCCAGCGCTTTCTGAGTATTCACATGGTCATCCCCTAATTGCGAACAGCCATAATTATGCGTATAAACACGAATATCATCAATGTGTGACACATCGAGTTCCGATTTCACACGATTAATAATAGCTTGAGCCTGCCCATTCACACAGCCAACTGTAGGAACAATCCACAATTCGTTACGGATACCCATTTCACCATTATAACGCAGGTAACCATTTATTTTCAGATCACTCTTCTTGATATCCAGTTTTGGATGTACAGGCACGTATGTGTATTGCAAATCGTCATGCAGATTGGTTTTCACATTGTGCGTATGCACATGTTCACCGGCATGTATATCGATGGTAGCATGTCCGATAGGATAACCATATTTAATGACGTCCTCGTTCTCTTTGATCTCTTTTATTGCGAATTTATGCCCTGTAGTAATAGGGTCTTTGATCGTAATATTAGCCCCGTCAATATTCAGCACATCGCCTGTCACCAGATCTTCTGTGGCAACACAGACATTGTCGGTAGGGGCTATTTTTAAATATTTGTTCATTGAAACACTCTCCTATTTTAGTTTGCTTTTGATGGAAATAACCATTTCCTTATATTCCTCATCCGATAAATATACTTTCTGAGGATTCATTGTAAATGTGCCTCCAAAATCCGGACCATCGGGGTATTTTGGAACCAAATGAAAATGCAAATGTGGAAGTTTGTCGGAGTACGCCCCGTAATTTACTTTCACGGGGTTAAAAAGTTCCTTCATTACTTTAGCCACTTTGTTTACATCCTCCATATAGGCCAACAAAGCTTCACCTTCCAGTTCGTACAATTCTGTCGCATGATCTTTGTAGGCTACGATACAGCGTCCGTGATATGTTTGTTCCCTAAACAAAAAAACAGTGGAAACTTTCAGGTCACATATTTCAATCATCAGATCTTTTTGAGTCTGATTTTTATTACAGTATAGGCAATCGTTATTCATAATTATAGCAATTAGTAGACGGTAGGCAGTAGTTGGTAGAAGTATGGTATGTTTTCCTACTATCTACTAACTACCAACTACTACCTACTATTTTTTTAGATTATTTCTTTTAGCGCTTCCAGCATACCTTTGTTCAGTATCAGTTCGGCATCTTTAGACACGTCATCGATGAAAGAAGATACTTCCGCAAAGTTCTCTTTCCACATATCTTTATTGTTTACCACAGCAGACACCCATCCTTTGACATCGCTCCGATTGAAATTCTTTTGAATAAATTCAATAAATTCAGCAGTATCGTTCGGCGTAAAGTTCTTCGCAGCCGATTGTCCTGTGTAGAGAACTAACAAAGCAGCAAAGGAGAAAGTTGTCAGTTTAGCATTCTTTCCTAATTTTTTGTAATTATCATATACTGTCGGGTAATCGCGTGTCTCCCATTTTGAGATGGAGTTCAGCGATATATCTTTCAGGTAATGCTTCAAGTATGGATTATAAAAACGCTCCAGTATCTTAGCCGCAAATGCTTTCAATTCTTCCGGATCTTCGTCGATACAAGGGAGTACTTCTTCGGCTACCATCCGGTTGATATATTTTTCCACTTCCGGTGTATTGAAAGCGTCCATTACCGTTTCGCAACCAAGTTGCAAAGCTACCGGCACCATTGCGGTATGAGAACCATTCAGGATACGTACCTTTTTAGCACGGAAATTCTTTATGTCATCCATAAACAAGACATTCAACCCTGCCTTATCTAACGGGAATTTTTCTTTGATAATACTATCACCACCAATTGCCCAAACATGGAAATACTCACCTTTTACTACAAGATTATCATTAAAGCCAATTTCAGCTTTGATTTCATCGATATTCTCGCGTGGAAATCCCGGCACAATACGGTCTACCAATGTATCATAGAAATGGCAGGCAGTATCCACCCAGTTAATAAAGCCTTCTTCAAGCTTATTGTATTTAGCATGTTTCAATACATATTCGCGAAGGGTAGACCCGTTATCTTCGATAAGTTCACAGCAGATAATCAGTAAACCTTTATCCGGATCACCATTAAACTTCTTATAGCGTTTATGCAACAAAGCCGTCATCTTAGCCGGAAACGATTTTGGAGGTGTCGCATTCAACTCATCTCCTTCTTCGTAACGGATACCGGCTTCCGTAGTATTGGATATAATCATTTCCAGTTCTTCGCTCAAAAATAATTTTTCGTATTCCGCGTACTGGCTGTAAGGATTCATTATATCCATGATGCTTTTTACCAAGGCAACCTCTTTTACCGGCTTCTTGTCTTTTATTCCTTCCAGATAGACATGATAAAGGCAATCCTGATCTTTGAACATTTTTATCATCGTATCGCCACCTGCTATCGGTTGCACCGCTACAATTCCGTGATTCATCACTCCCGCGTCATTCGCTTTATCAATCATCCAATCTACAAAGGCTCTCAGAAAATTACCTTCTCCGAATTGAAGTATCTTTACGGGTAAATTTTTCTTTTCTACTGTGGTTTTATTAAGTTCTTTCATTGGTATAAATTATTTAGTTGTTTTCAATTATCTGACAGAACAGGTAAGTGGATGATTCAGTTTGTTCAAAACATCTTCAACACACTCGATGAAAGCCTCTTTGGTTGCTATAGGCTCTTTGTCCAGCTCCCATGTAGGCATAAAGTAATATTCTATATATCCATTTTCAGGTGTCAGAACGAGAACATGGTTCAAGTCATCCCCTGTAATTTCTTTTATTTGTTTTGTCCGGGCAAAAACGACAAGCCCTTGTATATCATTATTAAGACTCTGCTTACCGAATGTCGCGATATATGACCAAGTACTGTTTTTATCGTTTTTCACTATCAACTCTGCGTTTTCATCTTTGAAAATTCCTGTCGCTATATCGGTAAAAGAACCACGATTCATCATCAGTTCCATATGCGAAGCCCTGCTTCCTGCATCTATCGATATAATCGAGGTCAGATCACATTTAATATGATTGGCTTCCCATCCATAATAAATAGTTTTCACCTGCGAACGGATCTTTCCATCAGCAGGGATGTAACATGTCACACTATCCTTCTTCTCAACACGCACAGCCTTTTCGCCACTCCAAGCAGCAATAGAACCTAAACCTAAAGTTTTGCCGACTTTCATATTATCCATCCCCCAATCGGCCATATTGTGATAATTATCAAAACCATCAACCCCAACTGCGGGAAGAACGATCTCCGATGTCTTCTTCGCAAACACATCTATACCATTCCTGTTATCGAGATAGAAACGAAAGGCAACCTTATCGCTTTCCCAACCCGGACCTTCATATTTTATATAATAAGAATGGTCCCGGAAATCTCCGGGAAGAGTAATATAATTCGGTTTTACCCACGAGTACCCTCCTACATATTTATAACCTTCGAAGTGTCCTCCTATCTTGTGAGACAACTCTGCATAAGTCCGCTTCGGATAGCTATCCGCTGTACCTTGCCTGATAGTTACTTCCAAAGTTTTATTTGCCTCTATCCTTGCAATCGGCAAAACAGCTGTCAATTCTCCCTGAATATTTTCGATAATCTCTACCGGAACAGTTTTTTCTTCTACCACAGCCACATAATTCCCGAGAGGTAAATTCAACGTTTTCGCCGGTATTTCAAGTGTGTAATCTGTAATAGCTTGAGGTGAAGGATTTTTTACTGTAATACTTTTTGTCGCCACTTGCGCAGCTATGCTCAAGGATGCTGTTTGCGCACACACCAGCAGGAAAAACAATAAATACTTCCTACTTCTTAAATATTTATATGCAAGAGACATTTTCATGGTTTTGAAGATTTTTATACAAAAATAGTGAGTTTAAATTATAAAAAGGGGGTGATTTTGATTTAATCGATGGTGATTTTGACTTAATTAGTCAAGCAGGAGTTAAAAAGTTATGAGTTCTGAGTTTTAAGTTTTAAGTTTTAAGCACTTACTACTCACTACTTACTACCATACTTCTGACTCCCTGACTACAAGAGAAACAGGCTTATAAATTTATTGTGTAAGTATCATATACGGTTCCCCTTGCCCCAAAGCCCTCTTTTTGATAGATGAGACTTTCATTGAGATAAAGCCCATTGTTTTCGGTAGATATTCCATAATCAAAATAAGTTTTATGAGAATATGTTCTAATAATATGATCTATAAGCAGATCTATGGTTCCCATACTCTTACCCTCATCGGTCGCTGCTGTATACTGGGCATGTACTACATTTTTCATTTCAAAAACAAGGCATCCCCCTAATATCTCATTAACAGGATTAAGAACAGTGAAAAGATGAATGTTATCCGGAAACTTTTCTTTGAGATAACTAATTTCAACTAACGAATGTACAGGAGTTTTATCGTATTTATTATTTAGATTATCTGTTAATATTTTCCAGAAGCCGGAAAGGTCATCAGATTCCAGAACCTTTAGCTTGTTCTTTTCGGCTTTCTTCAGCCCATTTTTCCGGGAATCGGAATATCTAAGGTCGTTCGGCAAAAGTATTGTAGAGGATATATTCCTAGCCGACAAGACCGCATTGTAGCGAAATAAGGCATATAAGTCTTCTTCTGACGGAAGCAGGTGATAAATATGCGGGATCGCCTTGTATACAATCTGCTTTATTCCCTGATGACGCAGAGTAACTGTCAGATATTCAAAAATCCTCAATATGTTTGAGGCGGTTGTTTGCGGGGACATAATCAAGCCGCCATATGTCAGTCCCTGATGAGAATGGTATACCTTATCTATAATATGACCGGGTATTAACGCTACCAAATCGCCGTCTATATAAAACATCAGGGAATAATCGTCAAACCTGTCGCCATGATATTCGATAAAGTTCCTGTAATGCAGAAAAGTCCCGTTCCTGGAACAATCTACAAAAGCATCCCAGTCCTTCTTATATTCCGGTTTATATATTTTTATCTCCATTTTGTCGATACTTTTTAAAGTCGGCATAAGTGTTGATATAATCATCCGAATCGTATATGTCGGATGCTAATGCCAAGCAAACAACCCCTGACGAATACTCTTTTTCGGTAGCCCATACTCCGGGAGGAATATGCAACCCGTAGGTCGGACGGTTCAATAGGATTGTTTTTTTATTTAGCCCGTCATTCAATTCTACCTCAAAGCTGCCACTGGCTGCTATTAAAATCTCATGACAGTGTTTATGAGCATGCATACCTCGTTTCGCGCCTGAAGGGATATCGTAAATATAAAAAATACGCTTAATATCGAATGGAATAGTCTCCCTTCCATGCACAGGAGTTATACTCCCTGCCCTGTTTTTTATAACAGGAAGCTCGATTAGAGAACAGTCAGACACGGTATTAAATTGAGGTTGGCGATTGATCGCATCATATAAAGAAGATATTTTTGAACTTTCAGAATTTTCAGATCCGAGTACTTTCTTGAAGTCCTTATAATTTCTTATATAGTCGTCTTCATCATATGATCCGGAAGTCAGCACCAGGCAAAGCGCGTTTGTAGAAAAATTATCCAAACTCCTCCATAGCATATTTGGCACATACAAAGCCATATAAGAGCGATTAAGAGTATGCACCCGTTTCTCTTTACCATCATCCAGCAATATATCGAAGCTACCCGACAAAGCTATAATTACCTCGTGTTGCGATCTGAAAGCATGGCTTCCCCGCTTCTGACCACCGGGAATATCATATATCCAGTATGCGCGGGCGACCGGGAACGGAATATGTTTTTCCGCTTCGATAAACGAAAGATTCCCTCGACGATCTGTTATTCTGGGTAATTCTATGATTTGTTCCCTTTTCATTAGGCGTTATCTTAACCATGGTTCGGGATTCATCTTTGTTGTACCATGCCAAAGTTGGAAATGTATTTCGGAATAACCCGTATCCGGGTCTGCATAAACTTTTCCTAACGTTTGTCCGGTTTTAACTTTATCCCCTTGCTTCACATAGATACTTTGTATATTTCCGTAGAAGGTATAGTAATTGCCATGACGAACAATAATACATGTATTATAGCCCGGAATAGCTGCCACATAGGTTACTTCGCCGGCAAATACCGCTTTAGCTTCGGCTCCGGCCTGAGAACGGATATCGATGCCACTGCTCGATGTAGTCACAAACTTAGTATGCTGATGAGAGCCAAACCGGGTAGTTATAGTATAATTTCCGGAAATAGGATATGGAAGCCGGCCCTTATTCGAAGCAAAGTTATTAGAAAGAGTTACATTCTCCGGAGTAACAGGAGCTTTTGCTACTGTCGATTTCGGCGTAGTAGATCTTGGCGTAGCAGTAGTTGTCCTTGTCCCTGTAGAAGAATTTGCAGTTTCAGCCCGAAGGCGTTCTTCTTCGCGACGTTTGGCCTCTCTTTCCTGACGAGCGACTTCCTCGGCTATAAGCTTGGTTATCTGCCTGTCTAAAGCTTCAGCTTGTTGTTGTTTTTGTGACAGAATTTTCTGAAGATCCTTCTGTTTTTGCTGAGCTTCATTTACCTCCAATTTATAATTATCCTCCTCTTTTTTCAGATTTGTTTGTTCGGTTGTACGCAAGCCCAATAATGCTGTCTTCTCCATTTTTACCTTAGTAAGAGCCGATTTCCGTTCTTTGAGTTTCTCACTCTGTTCTTTTATTTCATCGGCTTGCTTGGCCCTCCAGCCTGAATATTCGCTCAAATAACGCATTCTTCGATACGATTCCGTAAGTGATCTTCCCGACAGCACAAATAGCAATTTGTTCTCACTCATCCTGTTACGCTGCATGGCATCAATCGCCTTTGCATAGTTCTTTTGTTTCTCTTTCAGATCGTTTTCAAGCCTGACAATATCGTTTTCTATCAGCTTTTGTTCTGCGTTAATACCATTTACTTCCTGTTCCAAAAGGGTCAACACTTTTTGCCGCGAAAAAATTTGATTAGAAATTAGCTTAACACGATCCAGCAAATTAGAAGTAGTTCTCTTCGTATCCCGCAGCAACTGGTCTGTATTCGATATCTCACGCAAAGCTTGTTTCCTTTGCTCTTCAAGCTGCTTTATCTTCGCAGTTTGGGCAAAAGATGAGATACTGACAATCAGCGCTAACAGGAAAACCGGTATTCTCATTTCAAATTCAGATACGAACCCAATAAATCTTTAAAACTTACTTTTGCATATTTCGAAGGAATAGATGTATCTACACTAAAGTCTTTATCTATTTCCAGTTTATTATACGATATATTTATATCGGCACGCTTTTTGACCACTTCTATTTTCGCCTGCATGCTTGTTGGATAGGTAAGTTCATTATCCTTTATAAAATCTGTATACGACCATTGCAGCGAAAGATTTTGTTTCTCATTATAAATCAATGTAGAAACAATATGATCTGTCGCATCTACTGCAAAGTTGTACGACAGGCTGCCTTTTCCTTTTGTTTGTAACATATATAGCTCGTTTGCAACATTCACTACAAAATTATTATAGTCGTTATACTCAACTTCTTGTTTTCCGGGAACGAAAAGTTTATTAGTAAACAGAGCTTGTAAATTGTAAAAATTGAAATCGAGTTGTTTCAAAAACTCCGAGTCTTTAAAATTTTCAGAAAAATACTGCTTCTTTATCCGGTCGATAATAACAATATTTTCGGGAGTCATATCCATTCTGAGAGCCTCTCCTCCGATAATCGGTATACGAAGTGATACTTGCAACACACTATCCTTTATTATCTTAAATACAGCCGGAACCTTGTTGGAGGAACTTCCCGATTTAAGTTCGATACTCCCCTTTGATGTTATTGTCCTGAAGTTAATTTCCGACTTCAAAGCATCAGCCACTACTTCTTTATGAGTTTTATTTGTCAGTTCTCCTCCTGTGGTTAAAGTCTTTTTCGATTTACATCCGCTTACCAAAAGCAGAGAAAACATGACGATTAGAACTGTAGCTATATTTTTATATTGTTTCATTATCTGGCAATATAGGTTTTTGTTTCAATTTTTTTATCCAGCGTTTTAGATTCGCTATCTCCTTTTTCTTTTGCTTTGATCCAATACTCCAAAGCTTTCTCCGGCTCATTGGTCTTGTATAGCACATCCCCATAATGTTCCAGCACTTCGGCGCTTAACTCTTCTTTTTTATCTTCACTGTATTTTACAGCATTTTCGATATAGATCTTAGCCATTGTGTATGCTCCCTGTTCAAATAAAACCCAGCCATAGGTATCCAGGTAAGTAGGATTGGAAGGTTCTGCTTTTACCGTCATACTACTCATCTTTTCAGCCTTATCCAGGTCTTTTCTTTCCAATGACAGATAATAACTGTAATTATTCAGCACGCCCAGGTTATTCGGCTTGTAAGATAAGGATTTATCATAGGCAACATAGGCAGTATCCTTCTTTCCCATATGATAATATAAATCACCCATCTGCCCATAGAAATCCGACAATAGCCCTACATTTTTCCCGTCTACATATCCGACTCCCTTTTGCAGTGCATCCAAAGCGTTTGTATAATCTTTATTCAGATACTCGGACATACCCAGATAAAAATAGAATTGAGGCTGGTCGGGAATATAAGAAATGGCATCTTTACATATCTTGATAGAGAGATCTATACTATCCGGAAATGTGGTACTCAACATTTGTTCCCATCCAAATGAATTGGTCGGATTTGCATCTGCATATACCTGAAACTGGAAACGGGCATCACTTAGTTTATTTTGCATCATCAGCAAATTACCATACATCAGATTAAGCTTGGGTTCCTGCGGATGCTGCAACATGAGGGTGTCAAACAAAGCATTGGCTGTTTGAGTCCCCTGATTGTTTGTCTGCAATGTACCCACATATTGAGCCAGAATAGCGAGCTTGGTATCTATATCCATTTTAGGACTCACGAGCGCGGCTTTTAGCTCTGATTCTGCTGCCTCTTTATTATCTGTTTGCTCATAGTACTCTGCCATAGAAGAGATGAGATACGGATCTTCCGGGTCAATAGTCTTTGCTTTACTATAAACAGCAAAAGCCTCGTCTTTTTTTCCTGCCTGTAAATATAGATCTCCTAATAACACATGGTATTTGATTTCTGCCGGATATTTATCTATAAACTTTTGTATCTCAGCGTAGCCTTTTTTCTCCTGCTTCATCATGGTATAAAGCTGAAACTTTTGAAGGCTTACTTTTTCATTAAGCCCTGTTATTTGTTCCAGTCTATCGAGAGTAGAAACGGCGCTGGCAAGATCACCATCCTGCCTGTAAGCCTCAGCCAGATAAAGATAAAGATCTGTATTGTCAGGATTTTGTTCTGTAAGCTTTTCAAACTGTTCTATGGCATCGCTGTATTGTTTAAACTCGAGACAGAGACTGGCATAGGCCATATTATAATAAAAATTATCACTATCGTATGCCGTAGCTTTCCGGAAAAAATCCAATGCTTTATTTTTATTATCCAACAGGCTATAGTAATTACCTAATTCGAAATAAACATTCGCGTTAGTAGAGTCGATAGCCTGACAATATTTCAACAAATCGAAAGCCGCGTCGTATTTATTCACCGACTTAGCTTTCATCGCTTCATAAAAATAATAGTCGAACTTCCTTCTTTCTTCTACTGTAAGTTTTTTTACAGGAAGATCAAATTCCTTATTAGTCTCTACTTGTTTACCCTTTTGCGCACAGATATGAGAACTCCCGGCAATAAGGATTATGGAAATAAAAGAAAGAATATATATCTTTTTGTACATATACCTGTTTTAATTACTGCTTTCCGGTGTGCCCAAACCCTCCGGCTCCACGTTCTGTGTCATTGATAGAATCCGCTTCTTCCCATTCCACTTGGGCATGCTCTGCTATAACCATCTGGCAAATGCGTTCACCATCGTTTATAACAAAGTTTTCATTTGATAAGTTGACCAGGATCACCCGTATTTCGCCTCTGTAATCGGCATCTATCGTTCCGGGCGAGTTCAACACCGTCAAGCCATGCTTCAGGGCAAGGCCGCTTCTCGGACGTATCTGAGCTTCGTATCCCTGAGGAAGTTCAATATATAATCCTGTAGGTACTAAGGCACGTTCCAAAGGCGCAAGCGTTATTGGCTTATCGATGTTTGCCCGAAGGTCTACCCCGGCCGAAAATGGTGTTGCATACTCAGGGAGTGGGTGATGAGATTTATTTATGATTTTTACTTTCATTGTTCAATTGGTAATTATTGTTTGCGAAATTACTTAAATCTTTGTAATCTACTTTGCAAATTGATAAAAATTAAGAAATTAAGCTCAATATTAGGCAGTGTTTGAAAAATGCAAGTAATTCAATATCTTTGTGACTCAAAAAAAAGAAAATAAATGGCAACAGCTTATCACAATTTATCTTCATACAACCCTGATTCTGTTCCTGATGGAGAAAATATGAAAATAGGGATTGTAGTGTCGGAATGGAACGAAAAAATTACAGGAGCAATGCTCGATGGCGCATACAAGACATTAGTCAAGCATGGAGTGAAAGAGGAAAATATCCTTATAGATTTTGTTCCCGGAAGTTTTGAATTGATTTTTGGGGCAAAACATCTCGTAGAAAATTCAAGTATTGATGCAATCATTACTATCGGTTGCGTTGTAAGGGGCGATACCCCTCATTTCGATTATGTATGCGGTGGTGTTACGCAAGGTATTGCAGATATGAACATACGATATGACATCCCGTTCATTTTCGGGCTATTAACTACCGACACCATGCAACAAGCTGCTGACCGAGCCGGAGGCATACATGGTAACAAAGGCGATGAATGTGCGATTACCGCTCTAAAAATGGTAGATTTTTACCGTAGAAATTTGGCGGAATAAAAAAAAGTGTTACTTTTGCATTCGCTAAAGATAAAGGGGCAGTTACCAAAGTGGCCAACTGGGGCTGACTGTAACTCAGCTGACTTACGTCTTCGGAGGTTCGAATCCTTCACTGCCCACTCATACTTTGCGGAAGTAGCTCAGTTGATAGAGCATTAGCCTTCCAAGCTGAGGGTCGCGGGTTTGAGCCCCGTCTTCCGCTCTGATGAAGAGACACTTACAGAAATGTGGGTGTCTTTTTTTGTTGGGTAAAGGGGTGATTTTGGGGTGAAAGGTAACCCAAAAGTTAGCCTGAGAGTAACCCATAATCACATGGCTACAATCAGTGTTATATGCTATAAATCAAAGACTTTAGCAAATGGAGAGCATCCTTTAGTAGTAAGAATCTCCAAAGATTCCAAGAAAAGTTATAAGTATTTAGGTGTTTCAGTTAACCCAAAGCATTGGGACTTTAAGAAGAATGAACCTAAACCTAATTGTCCCAATAGAGAACATATCCTTAAAATCATTCAGGATAAGAAAGCCGAATACCAAACACCCCCGCTCGCGCAGACGTCTCGTCTGTGTGTTGTGCAGCAAGAATTAAATTATGATACAATGAGTAGAAGATATAAGTTTCATAATCCTGTGGAAGAAGGCCTGATCTTTCAGGCTGAGCAATATGTATATAGCAGTGCTATGGGCTATGCGGGGGAAAGAGGTTTGTCGGATGTAATCGTTATAGAATGATTTTCCTTGCTATGCAACGCACAACGCACGGACTGGAAGTCCATGCGAGCAGGAGTTATTTTGCAAGATTGCGTTCAACTAATTCAAGGGCTTTGAATTTGCATAACCCCACGCAATCACCGCAAGCAGTGCATCTGTCGGGATATTTCACCTCAATATGTTGTTTCCCGTTTTCGTCGCTTACCAATTCCAATACATTGTATTTGCACTTCCTCATGTTCGTCACACAACGCTTACATCCTGTGCAATTGCCCTCAACGGAACGGATTACCTTGCCTTTCCCTTTTGCCTGTTTATAAATTCCGCCAACCAACCAAAGCGTTACTATTGCGCCGCCGATAATTAATCCTATACTCATATTCTATCATTTATATTTATATCATTCGTAACTAAGATTGCTCTCTACCTGTTAAGACGAATGAGAAGCAAAAATATTTTGAAGTTGTTACTTTTTATTTGCCAACAAGTGATATAAATTATCCCCCCCGCTTGCGCAGACTTCCAATGCTTGTGTTGTGCAACAAGAATTAAATTATGATACAATGAGTAGAAGATATAAGTTTCATAATCCTGTGGAAGAAGGCCTGATCTTTCAGGCTGAGCAATATGTATATAGCAGTGCTATGGGCTATGCGGGGGAAAGAGGTTTGTCGGATGTAATCGTTATAGAATGATTTTCCTTGCTATGCAACGCACAACGCACGGACTGGAAGTCCATGCGAGCAGGATAATAATACAGCCATTATTACTATGCTTTTAATTTTCATTCTGTTTTTTGTTTATTAATGTTATTAATTAGAATGCAAAGTTGCATATTTTCACAAATTACAACTATTTTTTTTTGCACAGATAATGCGGATTTACGCGGATTATTATTCCGCAAATTATTCTTTTTCACATTCTTCTTTTAAGTCCTTTAGATCATTTATTATTATATTATTTAATTTATTTTGCATTGATTTTTTTATTAATTTTATAAAAAATCCTTCCAGGCTTTCTTCTATTTTTACAGTAGTTATTCCATTATTTTCAGTAAAATGCCAATTATGAACCGCATAAGCTCCTATTGTCTTTCCAGTCCAACCAAAGGCATTATTTTTGTATGTATGTATTTTTGATTTATAATTTAATCCATCGGCAGTCCATTTAAAATTTGCATTTTCAGCCAATGGATCTAACAATTCACTCTTTGTAACAGTCTTACGCCAATTTACCCAATTGTTAATGTCACTTAATGTTTTTATTACTTTTTCCATTGGGGCATTTATTATAATTTCATTATTTCCAATTACAGGAGCGTTTTTATTTATATCTATATTCATTATACCATTATTATTTATAAGTTTATGATTTTCCGCTCGCGCAGACGTCTCGTCTGTGTGTTGCGCAGCAAAAAAGATTACTCTTTGAGCAAAACACGGACAGATGTCCGCGCCAGCGAGGGAACTAAGATACAAAATTGAAAAGCAAACCGCAACTTTTTTTACCCATACGCCAACATAACGATTGTTTTATTTATTTTTACACATAAAACTACTATATGATCGGTACATTAGTTAATACAGGAGCCATTATCGCGGGGAGCGCCGTAGGGTTATTGATCCACACGCGCCTGCCTCAAAAAATGATTGATCTCATTTTCCAGGGTATTGGCTTATTCATCTGTGTAATAGGAATATCAATGTCTTTGAAATCGGGCAATATGATTCTTATAATCGTGAGTATTGTAACCGGTTCCCTTATTGGGCAAGGGATAGATATAGATAAATATCTGAGACGGTCTGCCGGTTATTTACAGAAAAAAGGAAGGAGAAAAAGCCCTCAAAATACGGCTGAGAGTGGTGCGGAATCACGATTCAATGAAGGGTTTATTACATCTTCCGTGCTCTTTTGCGTGGGTTCTATGTCTATTCTCGGAGCCATAGAAGACGGGATGGGGCAAACCCCTAACCTCTTACTTACAAAATCGATCATAGATGGAATTTCTTCGGTTGCATTAGCTTCATCCTTCGGCTTTTGTATTATGTTCTCATCTATACCGGTATTAATTTACCAGGGAGGATTAACTCTTTTCGCAACTTTCGTTATGCGTTATATGAGTGAACCCATGATTGCGGATATGACATCCGTTGGGGGAATTTTGTTGATCGGATTGGCAATAAACATCCTTAAGATAAAGGATATAAATGTAACCAACATGTTACCGGCTCTCCCTGTCGCGGTAATTTTATCCTGGTTGTTTACTTAAACATTTTATTAATAATATCATCTTCCAGCAGCGATATTATTGTCTTCCCGTCAGGAGTATATTTATGTGAAGGAGAAGCGAATAGCTGATCTATCATTTTTGTCATTTCTTCATCCGAAAGTTTATGCCCATACGATATTGCGGCAGCATTAGCCATAGAGAGGGCAAGAGATTCGCGTATTTCTTCTTTTACATCGCTTCCGCTGTCTATACTCCGTCCTATCATATGATGAATCAACACAACGAAGTCTGTATTTGTCATTTCGGAAGGAACACCATTTATCGCGTAAGAATTATTTCCCAAATGACTCAGATCAAATCCGACAGCTTCGAGATCATCGATTATGTATGGTATCATTGCGGCCTCGGATGGGGACAGTTCTATTATCTCGGGAAATAAGGTGCGTTGGGAGATACCTTTATTATTCTGTATCTGGCTCAGAAACTGATCGAACAATATTCGTATATGTGCTCTGCGCTGATCTATCAACATCAGCCCCGACTTAACCGAAGTCAGAATATATCTGTTCTTGTATTGATAATGAATCACCATCTCAGAAATGGGCATTTTTTCAACTTCATTATCTTCATCAGAATGATTGAAAATATCTACCTCCGGTTCTTCGCCGGGCAGGTTACCTTTGTCATTCTCAAACCCTTGATAAAACTTTTCCCAATCAAGATTAGGACGCTGATAATTGGAACTTTGCGTTTTAAACGGATTATATGCAGGATTTACATTCACTTGAGGCGGAGCCACATTGCGTAATGGATCGTGGATTGGTATATCTATCGCCCCCTCTGTATCGAAATCGATGGTCGGTACTTCGTTGAACCTACCCAAGGCTTCTTTTACCGCGGCAGAAAGGATTTGCCAGATAGGCTGTTCATTTTCAAATTTTATCTCTGTTTTAGTCGGGTGTATATTGACATCAATTGCAGACGGATCTATTTCGAAATAGATAAAATAGTTCGGCATCTCCCCAACAGGAATCAGAGATTCGAAAGCAGACTGAACGGCCTTATTGAAATAAGGATGGCGCATATATCTTCCATTTACAAAAAAATATTGCTGTGCCCGCGCTTTGCGAGCCGATTCAGGTTTTCCTACAAATCCGGTTATTTTTGCCAGAGAAGTATTTATATCAATGGATATAAGTTGCTGATTGAAACTTTTCCCAACGACGTTTATTATACGCTGACGTAATCCTGACGCAGGATATTTCAGTACCTCTACATCGTTGTCTATAAACGAAAAATCAATAGAGGGATTTACAAGAACAATCCGTTCCAGTTCGGTAAGTATGTTCCTGCGTTCTGTGTCGTTCGATTTTAAGAATTTTCTGCGTGCGGGAACATTGTAAAATATATTTTTAACGGAGAAATTACTTCCGGCAGGACAGGCAACCGGCTCTTGTTTCTCTACTTTCGATCCGGAAAGTTGCAATAGTGTACCCAATTCGTCATCTTCCCTGCGCGATTTAAGTTCTACCTGAGCTATGGCGGCAATAGAAGGTAACGCCTCACCACGAAAACCCATTGTGTGGAGGGCAAACAAGTCATCCGCCGATTTTATTTTCGATGTAGCATGCCGCTCAAATGCCATACGGGCATCAGTAACAGACATCCCTTTGCCGTTGTCTATAACTTGCACGAGAGTACGTCCTGCATCCTTTATGATCAGTTGGATACTGGTAGCACCCGCATCCAAAGCATTTTCGACTAATTCTTTCACCACAGACGAGGGGCGCTGTATAACCTCTCCCGCGGCTATCTGGTTAGCAATAGAATCGGGTAAAAGATGTATTATATCACTCATCGGATTATTCTTCTATTCTGTTAAATACAGAAGATCTTTGCCTTGTTACGACATCTTCCGATTTTCTTTTAACTTTTCTGAATATATCTTTCTTATCTAGCGGACGCAGGTAATCGAACCAGTAAAAATCTTTCAACCGAAGTTGATCAGGTTTGACCAGATCGAAAGGTGTCATCTTGCTGACGTTTTCCGACCATCCGACCATCCGATTAAATTTCCCGTCGACAAAAGTTATTTTAAGATAACTAACTTCGAGCCTGTTGAGCAGTCTTGATAGTTCACCGTTCCTTTCTTCCGGGTAAGAAATCGTTTCCACATTCCCCTCAGCCAGAACCTCTCTTGTTTTTTTATTCTCGAAGTATATTTTAAGCGAACGGCTTTTCATTTGATTGAAGTGAACAGAGTCTTTTTGTTCTATCGAAAAGGCATAGCGTTTGACATGCATATAATCGATCGTGCTATCGTTCATAAACACATCGATGGTGTCGCCCGAAAGCTGCCTGTCTGTGTTCCACAAGACAGGATCCTTGTACATATGGATGATGGAATCTCTTGCACTGAACTGTAACGAGTCGCATATTCCCTGTATATCTGTACGGTAGAAGCGTACTCCATAATATGCCTTTATCATGCGGAAGGTCTGTATAGAATCGGTCTTTTGCCGGTTTTCCGAAACAGAATCTCCTGCCGCCAATACAGGTTTCACCAAAGCATGATCTACATGTAATGAATCGTTTACCTGATAATGTGCAGAATCTGTTAATAATGAATCTACAGGTTTATGGACAATGTTTCGTTGTATCTGTTTTACAGTATCTGTTATGGTAATCAGCTTTAGCGTATCGCCATGAATAAACAGACTATCCGGCTGTGAATATTCAATACAGAACGCGGAATCTGTAGCCATGGCGTAATCGGTAAGCTCGTTATAGTAACCGTAATCACCCATAAGGATAACCTTTTTGAGTGTATCTTGTAAAAACATATTGCCGAATACTTCTCCGTAACCTTTTGCCTTATGATAAAAAATAGAATCTCCCCGCAAAATACGGTTCCCCTCTTTATTGAGAACAGTCGATTGATCGAGCAACAAGGATTCCTCAGTGTTGGTATTATACCATCCCTTACTGGTGTATATCAAACCACTATCCGATACTATCTTTGTCGGGGTAGATATCAGGGCTAGTTTGCCGGCTGTATCGTATTTTAGCAAGTCGGAGTATAACATGAACTTAGGATTCTTGAGTATAACACTATCCTTAAACGTCGCCATATGCAGACCGGGCTCATATTGTCCCCAATAAGATGTAAGTTCGTTCAATGAGTCTATAAGCATCCCTCCGTCAAAATAATAACCGATATTCATTATCCGGTCGTAGTTGAGGCTATCGGTAAGAAGGGTAGTTACATTTGTTTTGTTTTTCTTCGGATAGTGTTCGAGGCTTACATTCTTCCGGAACCGGACTAATTTTGTATTCCCGTCGTAATACATAAAGTTTCCGTACAGAAAGATGGTATCTCCCTGTTCCATACGAACATTGCTAAAGGCATCGAATGTATTTGCCACCTGATTGTAATAAGCGCTGTCGCAATACAGGTAAGCTCCGTCGTGTAAAAAGATAACACTGTCTTTGAGTATCTGTATATTCGGCATACTATCGCGCAACAACAGTTGTTTTGCAAATTTTATTTCAATAACTTTTGCATTCTTCTTTGGTTGCTGCTGGGGTTTTTGCTGAGACTGAGGCTTTTGAGGGACTTGCCTGATGCCGGCATCAGGATTTGGCGACAGCATTGTCTGTGCCGACGCATAAATAACAATCAGGCACAGAATACTTACAGCGGGTAATCTATGCCTTTGTTTTATGTATGTAATAAGTTTATTGAACACGTGTATTACGTTTCTTATTTAATCCATCCGGAATATTGGAAGTCGCAATTTTGCCAATCTTTATCTATTCTTACATAAGTATCTTTTATTTTAGCTTGCAACCATTTTTTCAATATTTCCTCTTGTTTTCTATCCTCGACAATTTCCTTTAAAATCTGGAAGTCGTCGGATACATTAGCAACATGCCCCTCCACTCTACTTCTGAGTTTAACTATCGCGACAACTTCTTTCCCATTTTTCTGTAGTATCATCTTGAATGGCGCTGAAACATCACCGACTTTCATCGTTGCAACAGCTTTACTCACTTCCGGCGGAAGTTCTTCCATTATGAAACGCGGGGTACCATGATTTGAACTCTCTCTTCCTTCATTTACCATCAACCCATTGTTGCTGCGGGTATCTTTATCATGGGAGATAGCTGTAGCATCCTCAAATGTAAATTTTTGTGCCCGTATATCCTTAGCCAATGAATCCATCCGTGTAATTGATCTATCAAATGCTTCACCCGGAACTTTCGGTTTGAGCAGGATATGTCTTACATTTACCTGATCTCCTCTACGCTCGATAAGTTGAAGTATATGGAACCCATATTCTGTTTCCACTATATTGGAAACCTTTTTGGGGTCGTTTAGCGAGAATGCCATACCGGCAAACTCAGGAACCCATTGGGCGCGGCCATTAAAACCAAGTTCACCCCCATTCGCCGAACTTCCATCTTCCGAGTACATAATAGCTAAAGTAGAAAAGCTTTGTTCTCCGCTATTTATTCTGTTTGTAAAATCTCTCAGGCGTTCTTTTACTTTATCAACTTCAGTAACCGGCACAACAGGTTCATTTGTTATTATCTGAACCTCCACTGTTGTTTGGATGAATGGAAGGCTGTCTTTTGGTAATTGAGCATAATATTTCCGTACCTCCGACGGAGTAAGGGACATTTTAGCTGTCAGTTTTTTCTTTACTTCATCTGTCAGATATTGGTTCTGGATTTGCTCACGTATACGTTCCCTGATTTGCGATAGAGGCATTCGCCAATATTCCTCCAATTTTTCTTTCGAGCCGACAGCATTTATATAATACTTCTCACGATAATCAGCCTCTCGTGTAATTGTAGAAGATTGTATCGTTATACTGTCCGCTTTTGCCTGATCGAGGAAAAGCTTCTGGACTGCTAACTGTTCAGGAATGAAACAATAAGGATCGCCTTTCAGCTGTTCTCCCCGACTTATCAGATCTCTACGCATGTCTTCTACATCTGACTTCAGGATGGCTTCATCACCCACCACCCATATTATTTCATCAATAACATTGTTTTGGGCATAGCTTATAACACTTAAGCACAATAATATTGCTAGTAAAATCTTTTTTTTGGCTCTTTTTATCATTCTTTTGTTTATTAAAAAGTGCGTAAATATAGTAATAATGTTTTTTCTTAACGTAAAAAAATAAGTTATAGTTTATTATCGTAAAACTTAATTTCTCCGTCGGAAACAGCTTTCTTATATAAATCATCCTGAACCTGCTTCATATAATTGGATCGCTGCTGTTCAATATATATTTCTATCAGATGATTTTTTATATAGTCGAACGGAGCCTCACTCCCGGTAAGTTTATATTCTTTGATATTCAACAAATAAACAAAAGAGGAATCCCTTACTTCTATATTTTTATTGGCTTTGAGGAATTGTTCTTCATCATCTATCGGCAAAGGTATATTTTCCGACACAGAATTGAAGCTAACCCAGTCATTATAAAAATACTCGTAGCCGACAGCATTTTGCAACCTATTTTTCTCTATATTTTCCACCGCGGCATCATTCGCCTGCTTGTACCATTTCTGAAAATTAGCCAGTTCTTTAGAATCGACAGGTACTTTCAAGAAAAGACCTTTAATGATATTCTCCTTTAATTTTATTTTGTCTTTATTCTTCTCATAATATGCCTCCAACTCTTTATCTTTCACCGCTTTGGAAAAATGTTCCCTGATCAACTGCTCTTGGAATGAATTTGTTATCAAAGACTTCCGGTAATCCTCTACCAACCGGTCTATTTCTTCTTTATTGATTATATTTTGACTTGCCTTATCATACATCAGCCTATTGTTTATCCATATTTTGATATACGATTGTGCAACTTCCGTGCTGTCTTCCGTCGATAAGTTTTGCGGCACTGCATCATCGAGTTCAGCCCTATATAAGGTTTCATTATTCACCGTTACAACAGGAATTTTAGATTTATCCACATCTGGACTTTCCTTTTTGCACGAAACAAAAGAGATGAAAATAAGAATAAGCCCTGTATTAATTATCTTTTTCATTGTATTGTATTGTATCCAAAACAGTTTTTTCGATTTCCACTTTATATTTGCTTTCCAGATATGTATCCCATTCTTTCTCCAGAAAGTCCTGATAGTCTATCTCCACTGCATTTTGCACATCTGTATAGTCCTGAGGGGTATCGATATAATTACCCATAACGAAAAAGAATGGAAAATCTCTACGGGGAGCGGGTGCAACCCCGCCAAATATTTTATTGTCTACAAATTTATTATTTCCTTTAGTCCATGATCCCGGTTCCATTTGTAAAACTACCCCATTTTTATTGAATGAAGTTTTTACCTGCCGGATAAAAGAATTTACATCCTTTTCTTTTGCTGCAAGGGTTTCAGCATCAACCCGTGATTTTTCGTCTTTGGCAAATACAATCAATCCTTTATACTTTCTCCCGTCAAGCTTATATTTCGATTTGTTCTTATTAAAATAATCGGTCAACCCTTTTTCGTCTGTTTTTGAGCGCTCCCAAATATTTTTGTTTTTAACTGCAAATAAAAGTAACCCATCCGAGAAACCCCTCATCTGTCTGTCGAATTCGGGATAACGCTCTTCCAATGTGGAATAATAATAGTCTGATAGCTTCCGCGAGGAATAACTATCGAAGTATTCTTTCAGTTGATCGGTAGACAGATTATGTTTCGCTACATCGATAAACTGCATAATGTCGGGCTCATCTCCGTTTTTTTTACTCAGTTGACTATTTCTAAAACGGATATATTCCACAAAATCATTTACGGTGTAATTTATCTCATTGTTAATAGAAAAAAGGACATCCTTTCCATTCTTTATTCTTCCTGTAAATACAGGATCTTGAGGGGATATCGTATTTGCAATTTCATTCAATTTCCCGTATGCCTTTTCATTAATATCTATTCTAATATTAGCCTCTGTCATATTTCGTTTGGCCGTACTTATGTTAGCGGCTTTGTCACTGTGAAGGATTTTATTTCTCAGGCTGCTTCTTATTTTCCCAAATTCAGGTACGGGAATTTTATTCAACAGCCGTATAATATGGTATCCATAATCCGTCAACACAGGTTGGCTTATATCCCCCGCTTTTTCAAGATTGAAGGCGGCTGATAAAAAGGAGGGCGGCATCGTAGACTCTAAACTTACGACACCAAGATAGCATCCCTTGTCGCCCGTTTGCATCACTTGGGCAAATTCCTGACACAGGGAATTGTAATCGGCTTGGGATCGTATGTTGTTATATTCCCGCCACGCCACTATCCCTACACTATCTATCTGGTGCTGAGGAGGGGGAAGATGACTAAATCCGAAAACCACCTGTTCTAATTCAACAGAACCCACAGCAGGACGCCTGTTTAATACCTGTATGATATGATACCCCTGAGAACTTCTTATTGGCCGGCTAATTTCACCTGTGGACAAGCCATATATCGCATCCTCTACTTTGGATGGAAACATAAAAGGAGCAACCCAGCCGACATAACCGTTTCTTTTACTGTAGTTAGCAATCAGACCGGTAACAGGGGTATTCTTATTATTATATTCTTCTCCTACAAATCCGTCTTTCATTAATTTTTCGCGTAAACCTACTGCCTGCTTATATAAGTCAACAGTATCGGCAGGAAATATAATTTCTTTATCGAAAGGAAGCAGAACATGATTTATCTCTACATTTTCAAGCGTACGATCATATATTTTCCGAATATATTCATTTTCATACTCCGTGTCCTCCATATATTTATATGACAGTTGTACCCTTGCTGACGAAAGGTCTCTTTTGTAATTGCCCACCGTGTCCAGATGTTGAGCTTTAGCCTCTTCTACATTCAGCTTCATATTGATGTACGACCGGAGGAAATCATCGGGAGACTCCTTGTCCTGAAGATCTTTTAATTCATTCGCTTTCTTGTAAGCGTATTCCAGCTCTGAACGCAGAACCGGTTTTCCGTTAATATTCAAGGCAACAGGATCTTGCTGCTGTGCAAATGAGCAAAGCGGTGTAAGGGCTGTAATAAAACAGATCAAAAGTATTTTATTCATAAAATGGAATAATAACTATACAAACGACAAAGATACAAGAATATAGACTTGTAGTGTTTTAAAATATTCTAAAATAAATAATTCCCTTTACAGATACTTGATTAAATAAATTTTCAGATGCCAAATTTGTATATATCACTAAATAAAGATACTTTTGCACGATACTAATTAGCTTATTTTATAATCATAAATAATGAAAGTTCATCACGAAGGTCGCGGTGTTTTAACGATATACTTTATTATACTTGTATTATTAAACGGTATATTATGGCATTTCTCCCGCCACACTCTTTTATCTTATATTGCAGGCGGAGCTTCCTTCGTACTATTTGGTATCGTACTTAATTTCTACAGAAGCCCATACCGGCAATTCAAAGGGAATACCGATGGAATAGTCGTGGCTTCTGCCGATGGCAAAGTCGTGGCCATAGAAGAAGTTTATGAAGGGGAGCATTTCAAAGATAAACGCATTATTGTCTCCATATTCATGTCTCCATTCAATGTGCATGCCAACTGGTATCCTATCAATGGAAAAGTACTGTTGACCAAGCACCACGAGGGTCGTTTTATGGCGGCATATTTACCGAAATCGAGCACGGAGAACGAGCGCTCAACAGTTGTGATGGAAACAGAAGACGCGCGTCATCAGATCCTGCTGCGCCAAATAGCGGGAGCAATGGCCCGCCGTATCGTTACATACGCCGAAGTTGGTGAAACAGCTCATATAGATGAGCATCTGGGTTTTATAAAACTAGGCTCACGTGTTGACGTATATCTTCCGCTAGGGACTGAGATATTGGTTGAAATGGGACAAAAAGTAACAGGGAACCAAACCATTATTGCTAAATTTGCATAATGAATATTAGAAAATCCATACCAAACATATTTACCTCTCTCAATCTGTTTTCCGGGTGCGTAGCATCTGTTATGGCATTTCAGGGAGAATATAAGCTGGTTGTAATCTGGGTAATAATAGCGGCGTTCTTTGACTTTTCAGATGGTTTTGCGGCAAGATTCCTGAAAGCATATTCGCCTATGGGTAAAGAACTTGACTCATTAGCTGATTGTATAAGCTTTGGATTCGCGCCTGGTGCCGCTGTATATTATTTCCTTGCAGAGAATGTATTTAAAATATCCTATAATCCGGTAGTGGTAGAGTATCTGCCATATGTAGCTTTTCTTCTGGCTATATTTTCGGGCCTCCGGTTAGCCAAATTCAATGTAGACGAACGCCAATCCGAATCTTTTATTGGCCTTAATACTCCGGCCAATGCTCTGTTTTGGGTGAGTTTCTGCTATGGCCTTACGTATACGGCGCCGGTAATAACCCCTGCCCTGATGTACACTTTCCTTGTTGGGATTTTAGTTTTTTCTCTTCTTATGGTATCTGAGATACCGATGTTCTCATTGAAAGTAAAAAGTATCAAATTGAAGGGAAACGAATACCGTTATTTTCTTATTGCTTTTATAATCGGAATGGTTGTTTACGTGGGTATAATAGGAATATCCGCCGGGATTCTATTATATATTGCCCTGTCTATTATACAACAATCAGGGACGAAACAGCAAGACACTACAGCCGAATAATAAACTGTGTCCTACCTCTCATATATACCATAAAGATAAAAAATAGCATTGTAATACACAAACATTTATAGCATAAAAAAAGCGCTTTATTTCGTTATATTTCAACGATGTATGATCGTTTATCTACTCCTTCTATATAATTGAGGAATGCCCTGTTCACCATCCTGTTTCCTCCCGGAGTCGGATAATCGCCCGAGAAGTACCAGTCTCCTTTGTGATTAGGAGTAGCCTTATGTAAGTTTTCTATGCTTTGGAATACGATTTCTATTTCTGCCTGCGTTCCTTTCGGTGTTAACATTTCCGCCATTTTCGCAGAGATTTCTTCATCTGAGAACGGGGCGTATATTTCCTTTACATAGTTTACAATCTCCCTTATAGGCTTATCTTTCTGAGCTAAAGATTTACGGTAAACCTCATCAATAACAGATTGCATCCCTCTTTCTTCCAGAAGTTCGATTGCTGCTCGGAACGCAGCAAATTCACTCATTCGTGACATGTCTATTCCATAACAATCGGGATACCTGATTTGAGGAGAAGATGAAACTATAACTATTTTCTTCGGATGTATGCGGTCTAGTATCTTTATAATGCTCTGCTTAAGAGTCGTTCCCCGGACAATACTGTCGTCAATCACTACCAGGTTATCTTTATAAGGGCGAATAGAATCGTATGTAACGTCGTAAACGTGTGCCGCCAAATCGTCGCGGCTATTGTCCTGAGCGATAAAGGTTCGCAGTTTGATATCCTTAATCACCACTTTCTCGGTACGTACACGCATCGATAAGATTCTTTCCAGATCCTCTTTCGTGATAGAATTTCCTTTTTCCGATATCTTTTTCAACTTAATATCATTCATATGTTCGTTGAAAGATTCTGTCATTCCAAAAAACGCGACCTCAGCCGTATTTGGAATAAAAGAGAATACTGTATTTTGAATATCCGAGTTTATTGCCTTTTGTATCTGCGGAAGTAATAATTTCCCCAACATTTTTCGTTCGTTATATATATCGGCATCCGAACCACGGGAGAAATAAATACGTTCAAAAGAACATGGCGATACATTCTTTGGCTCCTGTATTTGTGAGAATACTACAGCCCCATCCTTTTTTACAATAATAGCTTGTCCGGGACTAAGTTCTTTTATATCTGAAACATCCAGATTCAGGGCTGTTTGTATAACCGGACGCTCTGAGGCAACAACAACAATCTCATCATCATGATAATAGAAAGCCGGACGTATACCCCATGGGTCTCTGTATACAAACCCGTCGCCGCAACCGATTAATCCGCCAATGGTAAAACCTCCATCCCATTTTTCGCTGGCTTTGTTGAGCATAAAATGTATGTCCAGATTTTTCTCAATAAGATCATTTAGCTCCTCGCCTTTTACTTTCTTATCTTTTCCGAACTTGTCGAACTGATACTGCACTTCCCTGTCCAGATAATGCCCGAGAGATTCCAATAATACAAATGTGTCGGCATGGTCGCGCGGGTGTTGTCCTTGATCCAACAATTCGTTGAAAAGCTCATTAACATTGGTCATGTTGAAATTTCCGGCTAAAGCCAGATTTCTTGTTCTCCAATTATTTCTTCTCAAAAAAGGGTGTACATATGATATTCCGCTTTTGCCTGTAGTACTATAACGCAAATGTCCCAAAAATAACTCTCCCGCAAATGGTAAATGTTGACTAGCATATGCTGGGTCGTTCAACTTTTCTGCCGGAACTTTTTCGTAATTGTTATAAACATTCGAAAAAATTTCGGAGATAGCACCCGATCCCGTAGCTCTTTCTCTGAATATAAATTCACTTCCGGGAGGAGATTCTAATTTTACAACAGCTAAGCCCGCACCTTCTTGTCCGCGGTTGTGTTGTTTTTCCATCAGCAGGTATAGTTTGTTCAATCCGTACTGCCACGTACCATACTTATTTTGGTAATATTCAAGCGGCTTAAGCAGGCGTATCATAACGATACCGCATTCGTGCTTTAAAGGCTCAGTCATAAGAAAAATCTCCTTTGTTTTTTAGAGCTACAAAGATAAAACGATTTTTTCTCGCAGCCTAATTTTATATAGATGAACTCATCTTGACTTTTCACCACGGAGTCACACAGAGTTTCACGGAGTATATAATTAACATAAAATGAATATTCTTTTTTCAAAAGATACTTGTTTTCGACTCTGTGGTGAAATCAAAAAGTCGAGACGACTTCAATATGAGAAATCGCGTAAATATCAAGAAAAAGAATTAATAATCTATATTTTACAGAACATCAAATATTTTTGAATAAAAATTTTAAAAATCATTATAAAAATACAAAATCGTTTATTATATTTGTCAAATAAACAAATAACACAATACTATGATTAATCTTGAGTTGAAATTTTGCTTTTCTCTTCTAGTTAGGTATACAGTAATCAGTTAATTATATTTTATTATTAGATAGGGTTGATACAGTCTTATTATAGAATTACATATAAATAGTAAGTTTTTATATAGATATTATATTTTATAAACTAAATGTCCTAATTAGGAGTGGACGTAAAACGCATTAAAATGAAAAAAGGTTTATTATTACTTGTAATCACAATGTTCATGTCGTTTCTTTCAGTCAATGCTCAGGAAGCAGGAAAATTCAGAGGCGGATTAGACCTAGGTTATGCCATACCGAAAGGTGGCGGTGGCATAGGCGCGGCTTTGGAGCTTAAATACAACTTGAAAGACAACATGAACGTAGGTCTCCGCATCGAGGATGCATTCATGGCTAAAGAAGTAAGCAACGAGGAAGGAAGCGTTTCAGGAAACGAAGCCTATTTAGCTACTTTCGACTACTATTTCAACAAAGGAACATCCAATTTTGCTCCGTTTGTTGGTGCCGGTGCAGGATATTACAGCCTGGCGACAATCAAGGTTGGCAACAGCGAGCTGGGTGCTGATGCATCAGGAAAATTCGGAGGATTGCTTCGTGCCGGATTCGAATACAGTCGTTTCAGGCTGGCGGCAAGCTACAATCTGGTTCCTTCTTCAAAAATTGATATGGGACAGCTTGGAAAAATTTCTTCTACAAACGGTTACTTTTTAGTAACAGTAGGATTCTATCTTGGTGGCGGTAGCTGGAAAAAATAAAATTCAGCGATAGAAATAACGGTGTGTTAAAAGTCTGTCATTGTGGGTTTTTAACACATTGTTTTTTTATCAGGCTTCCGTATTCACGGCAAAAACGACAATCCCTTCAACAAACAACTATTTTTCAGATAGATACATTATCCCAAGTGTACGAAACCGGACAAACTTTACGAAATCGTATCAATCGAACAAGGGAAGTTCTAAAAAATCTCCTTTGTTTTTTAGAACTACAAAGATAAAAACGATTTTTTCTCGCAGCCTAAGGATATACTTATTTTAAACGTTGGATTTCTTTGTTAAAGCAAAAAGAAGGCGCTCGGCCAGGAGTGGTCGGAAGATTTCAATATATCATATATCATTGTTTATCAATTCAATCGTTTATAATCAGGTCGGTAAATATATTTTATGACACTGAGATACACTGAGCAGACACTGAGAAACACTGAGTTTTTTTAGTCTCAGTGAACCTCAGTGTCTGCTCAGTGGTACTCAGTGTAACTGTTTTTTTCTGATAAAATAAGTTGTAATTAACTGATAATTAATACTATAAAATCTTCCGACCACTCCTGCCTGACAGGCTGCCTCTTTTAATTTCTTCAATTTCTGTTTACATTATAGCCTGTAGCCACGACTTTGAGATTATTTGTCAACTGTTGGGGGATTTCCAGTTCTATGATTCTTTTCTCTCCTGCCAACAGATTAAAATATCCATCTGAGAAATAAGCCGGAAGCAATACTTCCCCTGTTTTGTCGTCCACCAGGTTGAGTTTTATCCCTGCGATCAGGTTGTGTGCAGGATTGGATACTTCTACCAATATTCTTCCTTTCTCATTTTTTGTCTTGATATTGATGATCGAAGAAGGCAGCGCGTTCATTTCCTTGTAAGATTCATCGTTTCCGTCAGTCACCCAGTAATCATTGACAGAAAGGAGTTTCCCCTTCGCGTCTTTCAGTTCCAGGCGCGCGAGATACAGTTTCGGCAAGTTATCGGCTTTCTCCGGCGTAAAGCACTTTGTCCCTGAATTTGCTTTTGCATCCAGTTTCACATCCTTTTTATACAGGGCTTTTCCCTTTAAATCAAAATAGCTGATCCCGGCTGTTACCGATTTATAATCTTTGAGTGTGGTGTTGATGATCATGATCTCGTTATCAGGCAAGTTCATCTGAATGTGAACAGGCTCGCATGCCTTCTTCGCCCCGAAGTATGAACCCGGAGTCTCGTAGTCGTAAGTGTATGTCTGCCAAATCATACTGGGCCATGCCGGATGAGTCATCCAAAGGATAAGCCCGGTGGTATTGTTCCATATCCTGCTGTTCCATGCTTCGAGCATATTGCGCCATGAGTCGTAAGTTATAAACTGCGATTTACGGGAAAAGTCTTCCATACTGTCCGGCTTGCCATAGCGATCGACCGCAGCCATAAAGTCGTTGAAATTCTGGGACGTGTGATGCATATCGTGATAAGCCCATACGTCGTTGATAGGCCATTGATCTTCAGGAGCAATGAATTTACGGATAGTATTGGCCGTAGGGACGGCAAAGCTTCCCATTTCGGTATTAAAACCTTTTGCATTCCGCGTATAGTATAATGACGGGTCTTTGAAATAACCCCAAGGGCCGCTTGTACCCATATTCAGAAAGCGCGATTGTCCGTGATAATGACGGGTCGGGTCTTCTTGTGCCATCATGGCAGTAAGCTTTTCGCTCAATCCTTCCGGTGCAAAACCCTCGTTACGCGGATTCCATACCGCGATAGACGGATGATTGCGGAAGCGACGGACAACGTCTGTGGCGTTTTTCACAAACAGTCCGAAATCACTTGGCTCGACAGTATCATCGGTCGTAATCCAGAAATCGTTCCAAACAAGCATGCCGTATTCATCGCACAGGGCATAAAAATCCTCTTCAGTCGATTCTCCGGTCCAATTGCGGATAATATTAAAGTTCGCATCTTTGTGCAATCTTATATAAGGCTCCAGCCTTTCACGTGAAACACGCTTCATTCCATCATCCATTCCCCAGTTACCACCCCGGCAGAAGATACGGACACCATTCACACGGATGGCAAAGAACGGGCCTATGGGGTCATCGTCCGGTAAAACCTGGAGACCTGAGATGTCGGCACCTTTGGCAATAGTCGCCAATTGATTATCCTTAGTGAAAAACACACGGTTTTCATAGTCGAAAACAGGCCGCCCTTTATTTACAGTACTGTTCGGAGTGTAAGCTACCCTTCTATTTTTATTGCCGTCGTTCACCATCAGTTCGTATGACATCTCTCTTATTCCGAATTTCAATTTTCTGATGTCAGATGTTTTGTCATTTTCAAAAGCAGTCAACTCCAGATCGTATAGTTCGGGGCTACCATAACCATTCGGCCACCACAAACGCGGGTTTTTCATTTCCAATTCTTTGAACTGCTCCGGAGAGAAAGTCAATTGCTTTTCTTCTTTGGGAGAGAGCGTATATGGCAATGATATATTTATGCCTTCTATTTTTGCGGATAATGTCCCCTTCACTGTTTTAGATGAAATATTACGTACATTAGTCTGTATGGTGATATTCGCACGAGTAGTATCCGGTAACATCACATCAGTTGTTACCAACGGATCTCCTATCAAGACCGGGCCATTTGCTCTTAGTCTCACATCCTGCCATATACCCATGTTCCGGTCACGTATTCCCGGAATCCAGTCCCACCCGATCGATGAAATAAAAGTCGGGCCGTCTGTACTTAGTACGCCGCCATTAAATCCTTGTCCGGCAATTATGGATTGTTCGTGCGGAATACCCGGATTATTCGGAGGGAATATATGGACTGCCAGTATATTCCCGCTATTCTTTTTAGCAATATCTGTTATGTCAAACTCGCCACGGATGAAGGCGCCCTTCATACTTCCCAACCTTTTCCCGTTCAGATAAATGTCGGCACGGTAGTTGATCCCGTTAAATAACAATTGTAATTGCTTTCCTGAAATATTTTCGGGTAAGCTGAATTGGCATCTGTACCACCAGTCTGTCCGGCTCAGAGAATCCGGAATCGCCAGGTTATTCAGCCCGAAGTACGGATCGGGGTATACTCCCTGATTAACCAGCGTTGTAAGAACTGTTCCCGGTACCGTCGCATTGTACCAGCTACCGGTATTCAGTTGCGGGTCGAAAATTGATTTTCCCGATTCTATCACAGTTGCTCCATCTGTCATTTCCCATCCCTGTGAGACAATCCATTCGCCTGCCTGAGTCGGGGTCAGGCTTGTAGGAATATTCTTTTTTGATACGCGTTGTGCGGTTTGGAAAGGTGCGTTGCCTTTCGGTATTTCCGTCTGTGGTTGAGGTTGTCGCAAGCCTGTCCACAAATGGCTCATTTTCTGAGCTTGCGTACCGGTTGATAGTAAAATTAAAAAGAGTAAATTGATTAAGGTTCTTACGTATCCTTTATTTCTCATGAATATAACAATTTAGATTATTTGAAAACAAAGGTAATATTTATCATGGTTCACACCTAGATGAAAAGGATGAAAAAAAAGCTTATATCTTAAACGTAATCGAGCCACCGGCCGGTATTATCTGATAAATAGCAATTTGAATTAATTATTTTCATTCGAGGTAGTTAGCTATTCTTTTTTTGCACACTGTGTATCAAAATATTTTTTGTACTTTTGTTCTTTCTTTTTAGAGTCAAAAAATATAAAATAAAATAGTCGTGGCTAATACGAAGTATATTTTTGTTACAGGAGGAGTTATTTCCTCCCTGGGGAAAGGTATTATAGCATCCTCGTTGGGAAAGCTGTTGCAGGCAAGAGGTTATAAAGTGACAATACAAAAACTGGACCCTTATATAAATGTCGATCCCGGCACGCTGAATCCTTACGAACATGGCGAATGCTATGTTACAGAAGATGGGCATGAGGCCGATCTGGATCTGGGGCATTACGAGCGTTTCCTTAACCAGCCGACGCATAAAGATAATAATATTACTACAGGCAGGATTTATCAGAACGTGATAAATAAAGAGCGTAAAGGCGATTATCTGGGTAAAACGGTACAGATTGTTCCCCATATTACGGATGAAATAAAGCGCAATATCAAAAAATTAGGATCTAAGTACGACTATGATTTCGTTATTACTGAAATTGGAGGAACTGTAGGCGATATAGAATCTCTCCCTTTTATTGAAAGTGTGCGTCAGTTGCGTTGGGAATTGGGTAGAAACTGTTTGTGTGTGCACCTTACTTATGTGCCGTATATAGCAGCAGCTAAGGAAGTTAAAACCAAACCCACCCAGCATTCTGTAAAACAGTTACAATCGGAAGGTATACAACCCGACTTGTTGGTTTTGAGAACCGAGCATCTTCTTAATAAAGAAATTTTACGTAAAGTAGCCTTATTCTGTAATGTTGAAGTAGATGCTGTGGTACAATCTGTAGATGTATCCACTATTTATGAAGTTCCTCTAAAAATGCAGGAACAAAACATGGATGAAATCGTATTACGTAAACTGGGTATGCCTATCGACGAAAAGCCTGTTATGCAACCGTGGCGCGATTTTCTCGATAAGAAAAAACATGCCAAAGAGACTGTTCGTATAGCCTTGGTGGGTAAATATGTAGAGCTTCCCGATGCCTATAAATCTATTAATGAATCCCTGTTACAAGCCGCGACGTATAATGAGCGAAAGCTAGACCTTCAGTTTGTCCTTTCTGACAAATTAACCGATGGGAATGTCGAAAAGACACTATCTCTTATGGATGGCATAGTTATTGCTCCCGGATTTGGGCCAAGAGGGCTCGAAGGTAAAATATGTGCATTGAAATATGCTCGCGAGCATGATGTTCCCACATTCGGCGTCTGTCTGGGTATGCAATGTATGGTAATTGAATTTGCCCGCAACGTATTAGGACTGGAAGAAGCAAATTCGACAGAAATGAATCCTCATACACCATTCAAGGTAATAGACCTGATGGAAGAGCAGAAAAATATCACCAATATGGGAGGCACAATGCGGCTGGGAGCCTATAAATGTGAACTGGAAAAAGGGTCTGTTGTATATAAAGCCTATGGGAAGAAACTGATACAGGAGCGTCACCGTCATCGTTTTGAGTTTAACGGCGACTTCAGAGAGGATTTTGAAAAAAACGGAATGAAATGTACCGGTATAAATCCGGAAATGGGCTTGGTAGAAGTTATTGAGATTCCGGGATTGAAGTGGTATTTGGGAGTACAATTCCATCCGGAATATAATAGCACGGTGGTATCTCCTAATCCTTTGTTCATTAGCTTTGTAAAGGCAGTTATAGACAATAAAAAGAAGTAAAAGAAATTGAATATAATTTATAAAAGACTAAATGGATAAGAATACGATTATCGGGCTTATACTCATTGCGGCCGTACTCATAGGTTTTACTTTACTCAATAAGCCTTCGGCAGAAGATATTGCGAAACAGAAAGAGCAATTCAGAACAGATTCGATAGCTTATGCACAAACCCTCCGGCAAGAGGCAGAGCGTATAGATACCCTCGCAAAAAAAGAAGATAAAGTCACTGATTTTTTCACTGCTCAACAGGCAGACTCTATAAGTTCTTCGTCAGATACTTTACAAGTTTCGCAACAACCCGAACAGCTTGTTACTTTGGAAAACGATAAGGTAAAAATCGTTTTTTCAACAAAAGGCGGGAAAATGGTAAGCGCCCGGCTTAAAGAGTATTTACACTATGACAAAGCAAGTCCCCTGTATCTTTTTGATAATGATGGTGATTTTTCTCTTCAACTGACTAATAAAGAACGAAAATCGTTACAAACAAAAGACCTGACGTTTACTCCGGTAGAGACACAGGATAAGAATTCCCTTATCATGCGTTTTGCTTATAACGATAGTCAATATATAGACTTCGTCTACAAACTGTCAGAAAACGACTATATGCTTAAGTATGACATCAATCTTGTAGGCCTGCAACCAATGTTGGACAGAAATTCTATGGATATGTTTCAGATCCGTTGGTCTCAGAAAATGCGCCGTCAGGAAAAAAGCATAAAGAACGAACAACGTTATTCCCACATCTATTATAAATATGTAGGAGGAGACGTAAAAGAGATGAGCAGTGATAAGAATGACCAGATAGAAATAAAAGAACCATCTAAATGGATCGCATTTAAAAATCAGTTCTTCTCTCCTATATTGATTGCTGATGATAAAATAGAGACTGCTCTTTTAGATTCTAAAATATTAGAGATAAACGATTCAAGTAAATACTTGAAAACCTGTGACGCGACTTTGTATGTCCCTGCCAGGCTGGAAATGAACGGACAGGCTCTAAGCGCCGGTTTTTCGTACTTCCTTGGGCCAATGTCTTATACACTTCTGAAAAACTATGACAGTGAAGTAAAGGATGCTAATCATGAACTCGATCTGGACAAACTGGTTCCGCTGGGATGGACATTATTCCGTTGGATAAATCAAGGCTTGGTGATTCCTGTATTTAATATGCTGAAAGATTCAGGATTATCTATGGGCATTGTTATTCTGCTACTTACTATCATCGTAAAACTGATTATATCGCCATTGACATATAAGTCTTTTATGTCATCTGCCAAAATGCGCGTCTTGCGCCCGCAAGTAGAGGAGCTGAGCGCTAAATATCCTAAACAGGAGCAGGCGATGGAAAAACAACAGGCGACAATGGCTTTATATAATAAAGCCGGAGCCAATCCGATGAGTGGATGCATACCAATGATATTACAAATGCCTATTCTGATCGCCTTGTTTTCTTTCTTCCCGAATGCTATAGAACTTCGCCAGCAAGGTTTTCTTTGGGCAGACGACCTTTCTACTTACGATGCTATTATAACATGGACTAATCATATCCCACTGATAGGTACGCATATCAGCTTGTTCTGTATCCTGATGACCGTGACGAATGTCATTTATACAAAGTTCAATATGGAAATGACCAATACCGGCCAACAACAAATGCCCGGTATGAAATGGATGATGTACCTGATGCCGGTAGTGTTCCTGTTCTTGTTGAACGACTATCCTTCGGGACTTACATATTACTATTTCCTTTCATTGCTGATAACCATTTTGCTAACCATTGGCTTCCGATATATGATTGACGAAGATAAAGTATTGGCTAAATTAGAGGCTAACAAAGCTAAACCTAAAAAGAAATCAGGATTTATGGCTCGTCTCGAAGAAGCCCAACGCATACAGCAACAACAAGCGAAAGATAAAAATAAAGCGAATAGCACGAAACGAAAAAGATAATTCTATAAATATTTAAATAGGCTGTGTCAAAAGGTCTTTTACTCTGCACGAGCGAGGGTAATATGAAGTCAAGAATTAGAAACGGGATAACAGCACACCGTCCCCAGGGTAAAGAGTCTGCAGACAAGGTGCAGATGCCGAAGGTTCTGTACGGAGTATTAACAACAACATTATAACAAGACAATGGCAAAATATAAATTTACTCAATCACAGTTTGACAAAATTAGCTTGTTGCTTAAAAGACGAGCAAATGAAAGTAGTGGCGAAAAAGAAAGATACGAGCTGAAATCAGGAGATCAGGTTTTATGATTTCTGACTATTTTAACCGGTTTAGCGACATTGACTTCAAAAAACTTTTGAACAAAGGCGACATTGAAATCATTGACAAACAAATTTCTAATACAACACAGACGACTAAAAAGGTAATTGCAAAACGATAACAAATACTGTTGCACCGAAAGTTCAGACTATAGCATCAAACAGCAAAGACGAACATTATGTTCTTGACCTTTGCGATAAAGTTTTAGGACTTACTTCTTCCAGACAAGACAAGTTTGACTTTTTGCGTGGCGACCCAAATGTAAATGGCGTGGCTGCAAAACTTCCTGTTGACAGTTTTTTTTATCAGGACTTAAATCTTGTTGTTGAGTATTGTGAACGACAACACTCAGAAAAAGTAAAGTTTTTTGACAAGCCGAATAAAATGACGGTTAGCGGAGTTCATCGTGGAGAGCAAAGAAAAATCTATGACGAGCGGAGAAGAGAAGTTTTGCCAAAACACAATATTCATTTGGTGGAAATATCTTTCTCTGATTTCAACTATAACGGACAGAAAAGAATAATCCGAAATCCAAACAAAGACATTGAAATTGTGAAACTCAAACTTAAAAAATTTATACCTTGACAACCCGAACCGCTAACATGGGTTTTGCGTCAGGTGGGCTGACAGTGAGCCATCAGGATTGCAATTGCCGCAGGGCATTCACCACATCCGGCGGCTGGCAGAACTTCATGTGCTATAACCTGGGGGCAGACGAAAGCCTCGATCCCTTCACTCCGGCTAAAGGACTGAATGGTAATTACTACCAGTGGGGACGACCTACAGTCGATACACCGGCTGCTGCAATCCCCGGTTGGAATACTACACCCGCCCCTGACGGCTCATGGTCAGAAGCTTCAAAGATAGAGGCTAATGACCCTTGTCCTCAACATTATCGTGTGCCAACATGCGCAGAATGGGAAGGTGTTATCAATGCCACCCTGAATACGCAAACCCCTCTTGGTAATTGGACAGCAGGCGAGACTAACTTTGATAGTGGATGGAAATTTGGGCCAGCACTGTATTTGCCGGCTGCCGGCGTCCGCGTAACGGATGATGGGAGGTTGTTCTTCCGGGGCAATTCCGGCTACTACTGGAGTAGTACGGAGTACAGTTCAAACAATGCGGGCTATATGCTTATGAACTCTGGCGACGTGGGTATTGGCTCTCCCAGCCGTACCAACGGCTATTCTATCCGGTGTATAGCAGAATAATAATAGCATCCGCAGGGCGCGTGTCTTTATATATACGAGAGGCCGGAAGATTTTTCTTCCGGCCTCCTCGTGCTGCCTTTAATTTCTTTTCTTTTATCGTTTTCTTACAATATATACAGCGAACTGATAGATTCATTGTAGAGTACACGGCGTATAGCATTAGCAAACACGTCTGCTACAGAAAGCACAACTACCTTTTCGCATTTCTTTGCATAAGGGATACTGTCGGTAAACACCATATCGGTAAGCCCTGATTGATTAACTCTGTCTGATGCCGGATCCGACATTACGGCATGGCTGGCTATTGCACGGACAGAGCGGGCTCCGCTTGCCATCATTATATCGGCGGCTTTGGTTATTGTTCCGGCAGTGTCCACAATGTCGTCTACAAGTAGTACATCCATTCCTGTGACATCGCCAATGATCTGCATCTCTGAGATTTCATTTGCTTTTTTACGAAGTTTGTAGCATATAACCATCGGTATTCCAAAGTATTTTGCATACGAACTCGCGCGTTTTGTACCTCCTACGTCCGGTGTAGCGATGACCAGATTTTCCAGGTCGAGAGATTTAATATAGTCTACAAATATGGCTGATGCATAAAGGTGATCGACCGGCACGTCGAAAAAACCTTGAATCTGATCGGCGTGGAGATCCATTGTTATCAGTCTGTTGATACCGGCTGCGCTCAACATGTCAGCAATTAACTTTGCCCCGATGGATACACGCGGCTTATCCTTGCGGTCTTGTCTTGCCCATCCGAAATACGGAATCACAGCAACAATCGATGCTGCTGAGGCTCTTTTTGCCGCATCTATCATTAATAGGAGCTCCATCAGATTGTCAGAGGATGGATAGGTAGACTGTACCAGAAAGACTTGGCAACCTCTTATAGATTCTTCATACGAAACTGAGAATTCTCCGTCTGCAAAACGTTCTATTTTCATTTTGCCAAGAGGGCATCCAAGACTGGTACATATTTTTTCGGCTAGGTAACGGGATGTTGTTCCTGAGAAAATTTTAAAAGGTGCGTCCATCGCTTTTTCAATCTTTAAGGAAAGGTTAAAATTTTAAAGTTTTTATTAGAGCCTGTTTAAATTTTACCAAAACATTTTATTATAGCTCTTTTTTCGTTCATTTTCAGTCTCTTTTTATCTGATTTTCCCCTTTCTTCAGCTTGAATAGCCCGCTATTCGCTCTTCAGAAAAGAAAAAATCATTCTGAAAATAGTTCTGAAAATCAGAACGAATAAAATTTAAACAGGTTCTTAGACTCTGTAAAATTATGAAACAAATCACTGTGATGCTAATTTAATCGATAGAAAATTTGATAATTTTACCGGAATGCTTGTCTAAACAGATATTTAACACTTTATTCCATTCAGTATCCAGTGTAAAATTCTTTTTAGAAAATAACTCTGTGGCTTTTTTTATCTTATATGGATTTATTCCCATAAAGTCGAACGCAGTAGCAGGTATGTGAACTTTAATATCGGCAGGCTTCGAATCAAAATTGGAAATTACAAGTATAAAATCTTTCTTGCCCGATCTCATAAAAGCGTATTGTTTTGTCGAATCAAATCCCATATTATCATAATTGGCATACATCAGGTCAAAGAATTTTCCACTGTTTATAGCTTCCTCTTCTTTTGCTATCTGTATAAGTTGCATATAGAATTTACGAAGGCTTATTTGTTCTTTGGTCAATCCGGTATTTCCGAATGCTCCATCGTTGTGCCAATGACGTAAAGAGTCTACAGACCAATAGTCGAAAATGGATGTTCTGCCATCTTGCCCGCTGAATCCTTCCTGATCCATTCCACGTTCACCTAATTCTTGACCCGAATAGATCATCACAGGATTGATATTCATTGTGGCTGCAACAATCATTCCCGGAATGCCTTTTGTAGCATCTCCCGCAAAAAAGCCGGAGGCAATACGTTGTTCGTCATGGTTTTCAAGGAAATTCAACATCTTGGGCTGCAAACCATTTATGCGTTGCCAGCAAAAGGTAATTTCCGATGTTGGCTTGTGTCCGCAGATAACATCCCGGAGGGTGTCATATAAGTCGACTTTGTCGTACAGATAATCGAACAAACCCCAATATACATAGTTGTTGTACATGGCAGGGTTGTATACTTCGGCAATGAAAAGAAGAGACTTGTGTTTAGCTTTAACCTTCGGTATAACCCAATTCCAGAACTCTACCGGTACCATTTCGGCCATGTCGCAGCGGAATCCGTCTATCCCTTTTGATGTCCAATAGATTAGAATATCTTTCATCTTTAGCCATGTATCGGGTACAGGTGTGAAGCAATTCACTTTGCCTTTACTGTAGTCTACTCCATAATTTAGTTTTACCGTTTCGTACCAGTCGTTTACAGAAGGTTGGCTACTGAAGCAATCATTACCGGTTACTTTGGCCGGAAACTCTTCGTATGAACTTTGTTCTATAAATGGCAGCTCCAGTTTTTGATTAGGAAGGTAGTAGAAATTATTGTCGGGATCGAATGCCAAGCTTGTATCATCTTTTGCTCCCAGATCTTGAACTTTTTTGGGTTTTGCATCCGAATGATATTGACGGGCTACATGGTTGGGAACAAAGTCAATAATTGCTTTCATCCCATTTTTATGTGTTCGCTCTATCATTGCTTCAAACTCTTGCATTCTGTTTTCAACCGAGTCGGCCAGATCGGGGGTTACGTCATAATAATCGCGGATAGCATAGGGCGATCCGGCATTTCCTTTCACGACATCAGGATTGTCTTTAGATATACCGTACGCAGAGTAATCAGTCTTAGACGCATGTTCTAATACACCTGTGTACCAGATATGTGTGAATCCCATTTTTTTGATTTCCTTCAGGGCTTTATCGTTGAAATCCGAGAACTTGCCTACGCCGTTCTCTTCCAGCGTCCCGTTTTTTTTATTTAAGCTTTTGCTATTGCCAAATAGTCTGGGGAGTACTTGGTAGATAAACAGTTTTTCTTTCATATTTGTGTAAGTTTTGCTTAGTAATTAAATAGTAATGTCCGGAAAATCTTTTATCAACAGATCTTTATTTTCCTTAAAGAACTTTATCGTAAGTTCATATCCTGCCTGATAAATTTCTTCTACATGGTCGAGGTCAAACATCGAATATTTGAAAAGTATATCCGATTCTATCAGATAATCGCACAGATTGCGGTCGAGCAGGGTATTCGATACAGACATATAATGGAACGACCTTTCGGCTATGTACTTTATAGAACTTCTAAATTCGGACTTCATCAGTGGACTAACATTTACACCTATAATTTTATCACACACGCGGCGTATGGTCGATACCGGAAAATTTTTGAACAGTCCGCCGTCTACATAAAAGTGGCCGTTTATTTCTACCGGCCTGAAAATGATGGGGACAGAGCATGACGCAATAACTGCCGGAATGAGCGGACCTGATGAAAAAGCCTTGCTTTCCCCGTGTTCTATATCTGTAGTTAAGGCATATAAAGGGACTTTTAATTCTTCAAAAGTTTTGGCTCTCAGGTGTTTTTTCAGGAATGAACGAAATCCGTCACTTTTGAAAAAGCCTCCGTGAGGGATTGTAAATTCGGCAAATTCACGAAATACTTTCTTCTCGAAAAAGGTCAGAATCTCACGCGGGCTATGGCCATCTGCATACAGTACCCCGGCAAAAGCTCCGGCGCTAGTTCCCGAAATAACTCCGGGATACAGCCCCATTTCGTTCAGGGCCTGTAGTACACCCAAGTGAGCAAACCCTTTGGCTCCCCCGCCGCTAAGGGCTATGCCAAGGCGATATGTATTTTTTTCAGGGTTCATACATCTTGTCAATAAGGCAACAAAGGTAATAAACAATTTGAAGATGTGACAGTAATAATTCTCGGATTTATCTATATAGTAAGTAGTAAGTAGTAAGTAGTAAGTAGTAAGTAGTAAGTAGTGAGTAGTGAGTAGTGAGTAGTGAGTAGTAAGTAGTATACTGGAAATCTTTAAATCCCCCGCTCGCGCAGACGTCTCGTCTGTGTGTTGCGTAGCAAACATTTTGCTCTATCAAGCAAGACACGGACTAGAAGTCCGCGCCAGCAGATGATTCTTCGAATTCGCAATGACGGCAACTCCATCTTTTGACATAGCCTCCCCGCGCTCAATTTTTAAACACTGAGTACCACTGAGAAGACACTGAGGTTCACTGAGACTAAAAAAACTCCGTGTTTCTCAGTGTCTTCTCTGTGTAACTCAGTGTTATAATCCCGGATTTATCTATACAGGGGGGGAGTAGTAAGTAGTGAGTAGTAAGTAGTAAGTAGTGTACTGGAAATAATTGAATCTTTAAATCATTAAATTTTTAAATCTTATTTATATGAAATATTCGGACAAGTTAGTAAAGCGTATCGTGAAGCTTATGGAAACTGATATGTATACCGTATCGGAAATTTGTGATGCTGTAGGAATCGACAGGAAGACATTCTATGAGTGGAAAAACGGGAAGCCGGATTTCCGCAAGGCAGTGGAGGACGCGGCAGACCGTTGCGACGAAATGCTGGTGAAAACGGCCCGGATTTCGTTGAAGCAGCGGCTTGAAGGTTATATGGTTACTGAAGAAAAGATTACTTACGAGCCATCGCGTCATAATCCGTCTGAGGAAGTGGAAAAGTCCCGTGTGGTAAAGCATAAGCAATATCCTCCCGACCTGCGTGCTATCCAGTGGGTATTGGAACGCAACGACCGTAAGAATGCTGAAGAACAGCGGTTTCCATCGACAAAATTAGAGATACGGGTACCGGATGCGGGCTCTGTCGGGATGCTCAAGGCTAATTTGCAAAAAATGGGTATGGAGCAAGAGGATATTTCGATCGTTCATAGTGGCCGGGAGGAATTTTCAATTTGAAAATTTGAAAATGAGAAAATTTGAAAATGGCGCGAAGCGACAAAGGCTATAAGCTAACAGCTAACAGCTAATGGCTAATTGACTGTAGAAGTTTGTTACATTTTAGTTAAAAGTTATGAGTAGACGAGATACGAGGTACAAGGTACAAGTTGTTGACTGTTTACTGTCGCACGTCATTGCGAGGGTTTACCCGAAGCAATCCATTAATAATCAATACTCTGGATTGCTTCACTCCTGTTGGCTCCGCCGATTTTCAATTCGCAATGACGAAAAGGCCTTGTTGACTGACTACTAACTACTATTTACTGTGGAGTTTGTTACTTTTTAGTTAAAAAGTTACGAGTTTTAAGTTTTAAGTTCAGAGCGCTCACTACTGACTACTGACTACTGAAGAATTATGAATTAAACAATATATTAAATATTGATAACCAATTTGCCCGTAGGGCATCCATATCAATAGAAAAAACGTGCAATACAACAACAAATCCCCGGAGGGGATTCACGAATGGACAGGTGGATGCCCTACGGGCAACTTATGAGGGGATTAGGCTGTTTCCTATTGATATGCAAGCCCTACGGGCTATTAGAAGGTATAGCCTTGTTGACTGATGACTGCTAACTGTTGACTGATTATTGGGACAAGATAGCCATAAAAAAACGGGAACCGTACAGTCCCCGTTATTAATTTGGTTTATCCGATTATTTCACTTCAAATTCCTGTTTCATGTCGATTTCCTCTCCATTATTGTCATAGAAATGGTATTCCAGCAGAGCCAGATTTTGATTTGGCAAGATCTTAACTCCAGACCCATAACGCCATCTCCATCTCCATTTCAAAGAGATTAATCCTTCATTGATAAACGCTGCGACATATGGATGTACGTGCAGGGTAAACTTTTTCACATTCAGATCTTTTACCAGATAGCTGATTTTCATCCGCAAGGTGTCCGTGAATAAAATAGATGGTCTTATTTCTCCTTTTCCAAAACAGTTTGGGCATACTTCTGTCGTGGAAATTTCCATTTCAGGGCGAACACGTTGGCGGGTGATTTGCATCAATCCGAATTTACTTAATGGCAATATATTGTGCTTTGCACGGTCCTGAGCCATTAGTTCTTGCATTCTGGTCATCAACTGACTGCGGTGCTCTCCTTCAGTCATGTCAATAAAATCGATTACGATGATTCCTCCCATATCACGTAATCTTAATTGTCTAGCTATTTCTTCTGCTGCCGCGGAATTCACTTCCCATGCATTATTCTCTTGTCCTGCTTCCGGATTTTTCGACCTGTTGCCACTGTTCACGTCGACGACATGAAGGGCCTCTGTATGTTCAATAATCAAGTAAGCTCCGTTCCGGAATGTAACGGTCTTGCCAAAAAGAGCTTTTATTTGTTTTGTTACAGAGAAATTGTCGAAAATAGGTAATCCTTCGTCGTAAAACTTTACTATGTTCTTTTTGTCAGGAGCAATAAATGATATGTAATCTTTTATCTGGTTGCAAATATCCGGATCATTAACATGTATTTCCTGGAAACTGGGGTTGAAGACATCGCGCAGAAGGGCGACTATACGACCTGTCTCTTCAAAAACAAGAGTAGGAAGTTTGTTTTTCTGGATTTTGGGAAGATTGTCTTCCCAGCGTTTTACCAGTGTTTTGAGTTCGGTATCCAGATCGGCTACCTTTTTACCTTCAGCTACTGTACGCACAATGACACCGAAATTTTTCGGTTTTATACTTTGTATGAGTTGTCGTAAGCGGGCACGTTCCTCTTTTGATTTTATTTTCTGGGATACAGAAACTTTATCATTAAATGGAATAACAACGAGAAATCGTCCTGCCAGAGACAATTCGGATGTAAGGCGGGGGCCTTTTGTCGAAATAGGTTCTTTGGCTATTTGTACCAGAATTTCCTGCCCTGGTTTTAAAATGTCGCTGATAGAGCCATCTTTATTGATGTCCGCCTCGAGTCTCATTTTAGAGATGTTAGGGAATTTTTTCTTGTCAGCGAGTGCCTGTTTGTAAAACTTATCGACAGATTTGAATTGAGCACCAAGATCTAAATAGTGAAGAAAAGCGTCCTTTTTGTATCCAATATCTACAAAAGCAGCATTTAGCCCGGGCATCAGTTTTTTCACCTTGCCCGCATAGATGTTTCCAACAGCGTACGAAGCATCTCTTCCTTCTTTTTGCAGCTCTACAAGCTTTTTATTTTCAAGTACTGCAATTGAGACTTCGTTCGCCTGAACATCGACTATAAGTTCGCTATTCATAACTATATTTTAGGATTTGTAAATAGGTTTAAATTAAACCCTAGAGGGAGTTTCTTCTTGTAATAGAATTAAGTTTCGTACAATACACAAAGAACAAACTTAGAAATTCAACAATCTGCAAGTTTGTTCTCGTATATTTCCGTTAAGAAAAAAAGGGTAGACTTATTTTTTCTTCTTATGTCTATTTTTTCTTAATCTTTTTTTGCGCTTGTGCGTAGACATTTTATGTCTTTTTCTTTTTTTTCCGCTTGGCATATTTGTAATATTTAAGAATTAGTTAATAGTCAGAATTACTTTCTCACCTGAATCACAAACGTTTTAGCAGGTTTGAATGCTGGAATTGAGTGAGCCGGAATGATAATAGTTGTATTTTTTGAGATGTTGCGAGCTGTTTTTTGTGCTCTTGTTTTTACGATAAAACTACCAAAACCTCTTAGGTATACATTTTCACTCTTGCTCAAAGAGTCTTTAACTACATCCATGAATGATTCAACTGTCTTTAATACAGTGGCTTTGTCTATTCCCGTATTCTTGGCAATTTCGTTAACGATGTCAGCTTTTGTCATTTTCTTATTTTTTAAGTTCGAAACAATTAATTTTTTGGACTGCAAATATATAGCTTTTTATTTACCTTTGAAACAAATAATAATCATTTTTTTCCTGATGAAGGATAATTAACGTTCTGGGAAGGGAAATAATATATATAACAAACAGCCTGTAAATGAGGATAGAGGAAGACTTGAGATTAAGTTCTATATTGATTGATTGGTATAATATAAATAAGAGAAATTTGCCTTGGAGAAATACAACAGACCCTTATGTAATCTGGCTATCAGAAGTTATATTGCAGCAAACCAGGGTAGATCAAGGGTATTCTTATTTCAATAAATTTGTGGAGAAGTATCCGACTGTGGGATTGCTGGCGAATGCGGAAGAAGATGAAGTGTTGAAACTTTGGCAAGGTTTGGGTTATTATAGCCGGGCACGAAATCTGCATTCTACGGCGAAGATTATTACAAATGAATATAATGGAGTATTTCCTTCCGAATATAAAGATGTATTGAGTCTTAAAGGTGTTGGAGAGTATACGGCCGCAGCCATAGTATCCTTTGCTTATAATAAGCCCTATGCGGTAGTCGACGGTAACGTTTATCGCGTATTATCACGTGTGTTTGCCATAGAAGAGCCTATTGATACGGGTAGTGGTAAAAGGGTTTTTAATGAATTGGCTACGGCCCTTTTGGATAAATTTAATGCCGGTCTTCATAATCAGGCTATCATGGAATTTGGGTCTTTGCAATGCACTCCCGTCTCTCCTGATTGTGTAAATTGTCCTGCTTCGGCTCTATGCTTAGCTTACGCGCAAGGCAAGGTAAGTCATTATCCGGTAAAGGCTGGTAAAGTAAAAAGCAGAAGCCGCTATTTTAATTATTTCGATATTCGCTGCGGTGATTTTATGTATTTGCATAAGCGAACAGATAAAGATATATGGCAGGGACTTTATGAGCTGCCTCTGGTGGAGGTAGAATCGGAATTGTCGATAGGGGAGTTGATGAATGAAAAAAGTTTCAGAAATTTACTTCCTGTGGATGGTCTTCATGTCCGATATCTTGTTAAAAAGAAACATGTACTCTCGCACCAGACTATATATGCTACATTTTATATGGTTGAAGCGCCAAATGACATTCCCATCGATGGGGAATATGTGAAAATAAAAGTTGAAGATGTCGATCTTTATCCTGTCTCAAGGTTGGTGCATAGATATTTGGAAACTTTGTGAGTGTATGCTCTTTTGCATTGTTTTACAACTTACAATAGGAATTAGTATTTTATGCCAGTCAGCAGTTAAAGTTAGTCCTGTAATGTAAAAACGTTCGATTATTTTCTTCTGCGCGCAATCACAGATTGCTTGCGTTCCTTTTGGCCTAAGCCCCAAAAGGAACCAAAAAGGCTTTTGCGCCCCCGCTTCAACTACTGATTCACATATTTTATAACATAAATATTGATCGATGATAATTCACAGAAAGATCATACCTTTGCGTCTAACATAAACAAACACGATATGGATAAAATATCACTGATTATACCTTGCTACAATGAAGAACAAGCGCTTCCTTTCTTGTATAAAGAAATTGTAAAGCTTGCAGAAGATATGAAAGGGCAAGAATTTGAGTTTATTTTTATAAATGATGGTTCTAAAGATCGGACATTAGAGTTAATCAAGGAGTTGAGAGAGTCTGACGATAGGGTACACTATGTTTCGTTTTCCCGTAATTTTGGGAAAGAAGCAGGTATTTATGCCGGCCTGAAAACGGCAACAGGTGATTATATATCGCTGATAGATGCAGACCTGCAAGATCCGCCGTCTCTGATAAAAGAGATGTACGGATCGTTGAAGACGGAAGATTATGACTGTGTGGCAACCCGCCGTGTCGATCGCAAAGGGGAGCCGGTTATCCGTTCATTTTTTGCGAAACAATTCTATAAATTGATAAATAAAATATCGGATACAGAAGTAGTAGACGGAGCCCGGGATTTTCGCTTAATGACTCGTCAGATGGTAGACGCTATTTTAGAAATGGGAGAATATAACCGTTTCTCGAAAGGTATTTTCGGTTGGGTCGGTTTCAAGACTAAGTGGATAGCTTTCGAAAATGTAGAACGTGTTGCAGGACAAACTAAATGGTCTTTTATCGGCCTGTTCTTTTATTCCTTGGAAGGGATTATAGCGTTCTCTACTCGTCCGTTGGTGATAGCATCAGTCTTTGGCATTCTGTTTTGTATTGTAGCTTTTGTTCTGATATGTGTGATTATCTTCAAGAAACTGATGTTTGGTGATGACGTGCAGGGGTACGCATCTACAATGTGTGCCATATTCTTTATAGGGGGTATTCAATTATTTTGTCTTGGTATACTCGGGCAGTATTTGTCTAAAACATATCTGGAAACAAAGAAACGCCCGATCTATGTAGTACGTGAAAAAGCATAGTGGTATTTTGTAATCTATACATACCAAATTTCAATATTTTGGCATTTTATTTTTTGTGTTTAAAAAATAAAAGACTATTTTTGCGCCAATTGTCAAAATAACCTTAGTTGAAGCAGTGTTTTGAGTCTGTGACAAAGTGTTGGCGATATTATTGAAAAAACGACAATTGATAGAAAAGTCTTAATTTTAACATGAAAATATGAGTTCTTCCGCTCTTTTTTTAGTAGTTTTTTTAACGGGAATTACATTGGTGTGTGCCGGTCTTGGGATGGCGCTACTATTGTCCCCGAAATCTTTTAATCCACAAAAAGGAGAACCTTACGAATGCGGTATCCCTACCCATGGTACTTCCTGGATGCAGTTCAAAGTGGGTTATTACCTGTACGCAATCTTATACTTAATGTTCGATGTCGAGACTATATTCTTATTCCCTTGGGCAACCGTGGTGAGGAATTTAGGGCTTCAGGGCTTTTACTGTATATTATTTTTCATCTTAATACTGGGTTTAGGTTTAGCTTATGCCTGGAGAAAAGGAGCATTGAAATGGAAATAAAGAACATTTATATAAAAGGTATTCCGAATGATGAATTCAGAGATAACGAATATCTTGAAGATTATCTTAAGGAATTAAATGAAGGAGGAGTTCCTGTGGTTGTCGGCAAGCTTGACGACCTGATCAATTGGGGACGTTCTAATTCTGTTTGGCCGTTGGCTTTTGCTACAAGTTGTTGTGGTATCGAGTTCATGGCTTCTGCTGCCGCCCGTTACGACTTGGCCCGTTTTGGTATGGAGGTTACACGTAACAGTCCGCGCCAGGCCGATACAATGGTTGTGGCAGGGACAATAGTTCATAAAATGGCACCCCTTTTAAAACGTGTATACGACCAGATGGCCGAACCGAAATACGTTGTGGCTATGGGTAGCTGCGCGATATCGGGAGGCCCGTTTGTCGATTCTTATCATGTAGTGAAGGGAATTGATGAAATTATTCCTGTGGACGTCTATGTGCCGGGTTGTCCGCCTCGTCCCGAAGCATTATTTTACGGACTGATGCAATTGCAGCGTAAAATTAAACTGGAGAGATTTGTATTCCGCACCGGACACAAAAATATAAAGCGAGATAAGTAAGAAATTGAAATAATGGAAAATATCAAGAAGGTAATACTAGATGCTGTACCTGATGCGGTTCTTGAAGATAAAACCCCGTTGACGATAACCGTAGAACCTGATAAACTGCGTCAGTTGGCTAAAGCGCTTCGCTACAATGCCGAATTTCCTTTCGACTACCTTGCCATGATGACGGGTATGGACTGGGGCGAAAAACTAGGCGTTATCTATCTGTTGTCTTCATCAAAAGATCTATCGGTAGAGGTTGCCGTTAAGACTGGAACTGACGACCGGAAAAATCCTTTGCTGTATACAGTAACCGATCTTTGGGAGGCAGCCCACTACAATGAGCGTGAAGTGTTTGCCATGCTTGGTATCCGTTTTATAAACAATCCGGACATGCGCCGGTTTTTCCTTAATTCCGATTGGGTTGGCTTTCCTTTGAGAAAAGATTATGATCCTAATCCGATAAAAAATCCGGTATCTATAGAAAGTAAGGATATTGTGGATATTGCTCCTCGTATTATAGAGGATGAAAACGGAAAACTTAGAGAGGAAAAAGTAAATATCTTTGAAAAAGACGACTATATTATCAATATAGGACCGCAACATCCATCTACACATGGTGTTATGCACTTTCGCGTAGCTTTGGACGGGGAGATTGTTAAAAAGATAGATGTTCATAGCGGTTATATTCACAGAGGGATTGAAAAACTAAGTGAAAAACTCACTTATCCTCAAATATTACACTTTACCGACCGCCTCGATTACCTTTCGGCAAATATCAACCGTCACGGGCTGTGTATGTGTGTTGAAAAAGCGGCGGAAATAGAAGTGCCTGAGCGAGCGCAATATATACGTACTATCATGGACGAGTTGAATCGTATCGACTCGCACCTTGTAGCTTGGGGTACCATGTGTATGGACTTGGGCGCTACAACCGCATTCATTTATGGTATGCGCGAGCGTGAAACAATTCTTAAAATATTTGAGAAAACCACAGGGGGGCGTCTGATCATCAACTACAATGTAGTGGGTGGCGTCATGTTCGATATACAGCCGGATTTCCAATCCGATGTAAAAGAGTTTATTCCTATTATGCGTAAAGCGCTGGACGAATATAACAGACTATTTACCGGAAATGTAATTGCTGTTGGCCGTATGAAAGGTCTTGGTGTTCTTACTACGGAAGATGCTATTTCCCTGGCTGTTACAGGACCGGCCGGACGTGGTTCGGGATTCTCTTGCGATATACGTAAATATGTGCCATATGCACTTTACGATAAAGTGGAATTTAAAGAAATCGTCAGGTATAACGGAGATGCATTCGACAGGTATCTTAATCGTCTGGATGAAATAGAAGAATCTTTACGAATTATAGAACAACTTATCGATAATATTCCTGAGGGAGATTTCTTGGCTAAAACAAAAGCTATAATCAAGTTGCCTGAAGGGGAGTATTATCAGAGAGTCGAAGCCGGACGTGGAGAGTTTGGTGTGTACATCAATAGCGCCGGAGATAAAACTCCTTACCGCTTGAAATTCCGTTCACCGTCAATGGCTGCTGTTTCGGCTATGCCGTTGATTTGTAAGGATGAGAAAATTTCTGACTTTATCGGTATCGGTGGTTCTATGGACTATGTGATTCCTGATATTGACCGTTAATAAGATTATTTATTCTATCAATAGAACACGAATATGTTGTTAAAGTTTTCATTGGAACCTGCTCAATTAACCACATGGCTTGACACATGGTTGCACAGCAATCTGCCTGCTTGGGCTGCTCTTGCTATAGAGTTTGTACTGGTTGGGATAGCGCTGTTGACTGCTTATGCTGTATTGGCTTTGATGCTAATTTATGTAGAGCGTAAAATCACAGCCTTCTTTCAAGCGCGTTATGGCCCTAACCGCGTGGGTAAGTGGGGTATAATCCAGAGTGTCGCAGATATGATCAAAATATTGATCAAAGAAATAATTCATGTCAAGAAGTCTGACAGATTCCTGTTCTTTGCTGCGCCATTCTTTATGATTGTGGCTTCTATGCTAACATTCGGGGCAATTCCATTCGGATATAAATTGCATGCGATAGACTTCAACATTGGAGTATTCTATGTTATAGCGGTTTCCTCTCTTGGTATCATTGGTGTTCTTTTGGCAGGTTGGTCAAGTAACAACAAATATTCCATGATTGGTGCTATGCGAAGCGGTGCACAGTTTATCAGTTACGAACTTTCGGCAGGGTTTGCTTTAATGACTGTGGTTGTCCTGTCGGGAACAATGAGCTTTTCTAATATTATAGAAGGGCAGACATATATTCATCAATGGAATATTATCGCTGGCCATGTACCGGCAGTCATAGCCTTTATTATATATTTAATTTCAGGCCATGCTGAAACAAACCGTGGGCCTTTCGACTTACCGGAAGCCGAATCAGAATTGACAGCAGGATACCATACAGAGTATTCAGGGTTGCAGTTCGGATTTTTCTACCTGGCAGAATACCTGAACATGTTTATTGTCGCCTCTATAGCTACAACTGTATTTTTGGGTGGCTACAATCCGATAATGATAAAAAACTGGGATGGCTTCAACGAAGTAATGAATTATATTCCTTCTGTATTCTGGTTCTTCGGAAAGGCAATGTTCCTTGTTTTCCTTAGCTTGTGGGTGCGTTGGACATTCCCTCGTTTACGTATCGACCAGTTGCTGAATCTTGAATGGAAATACTTACTGCCGATCAATATGGTAAATATATTGTTGATGGTAGCACTTGTTTTACTGGGTTGGACCCTGAAATAATTAATTTATAGAAAATACGACAATGAGTTCAGTATCAGAATATTTTTCAGGTTTATTTGGAGGAATCAAGTCTCTTCTTACAGGGATGAGGGTGACATGGGGTGAACTGTGGACGAAGAAAATCACAGAGCAATATCCCGAAAATAGAGCGACCCTTGTTATTCCGGAACGTTTTCGCGGAGAGTTGACAATGCCTCATGACGAAAATAACGAGCATGCATGTACTGCCTGTGGTATTTGCCAGATGAATTGTCCGAACGGAACAATACAAGTAATATCAAAGAGCATAGAAACAGAGGATGGTAAAAAAAAGAAAATCCTGGATCGTTATATCTATGACTTGGGAATGTGTACTTTTTGTAACCTCTGTGTGATTACTTGCCCTTCGGACGCGATCAAGTTTGCCAATACATTCGAAAATTCTCTGTTTACCCGCAGCAAACTGATAGAACAGTTGAACCGTGAAGGATCTAAACTTCGTGAAAAGAAAAAGGAGGCTCCTGTGGCTAAGCCTGCACCTAAAGTAGAAAAGCCTGTAGAAGTAGAAAGTGCTCCACAAGCTCCGAAAGATGATGTAACAAATGCGGCGACTGCACCTAAAGCAGATGCTGACACTGATAAAAAAGAAGATAAAGAATAACCCGGATTATGGCAGAACAAATTATATTTTACATTTTAGCGACTATAATCGTTTTTTCCGCTATCATGGCGGTGACAACGCAAAAGATTATTCGGTCGGCGACATTCCTGTTATTTGTACTTTTAGGAACAGCAGGCTTGTACCTTTTGTTGGATTACCATTTTCTTATGGCTGTACAGATAGCTGTTTACGCCGGAGGTGTGATGGTATTGTTCATTTTTGCCATTCTGCTTACGAACGAACCCGGCAGGGATGTTAAGTTCGAAAAGCCCGGCAGGATGTTTGCGGCGGCTCTTGCGGCATTTGCCGGTTTGGGTATTTGCGGTCACATTATTTTCTACAATGTGAATAAATTCTATACTTATGTTACACAAAGCGAATTGCAAATGCAAGATATAGGTATGGCAATGATGGGGACAGACAAATATCAGTATTTGCTGCCTTTCGAGGCAATAAGTATATTGCTGTTGGCTTGTATTATCGGAGGTATAATGATTGCCAGAAAAAGATAAGCACCTCCCCTTACCCCTCCAAAGGGAGGGGAGATAAATTAAGAATTAAAAATAAAAAAATAAATATCCTCATCGATAGCCTCCCTTTGGGGAGATTAGAGGGGCGAGTAATACTTTATTACTATGGGCGAATTTATAACAAGTTTTTTTTCAGGACCGGTGCCGATCGAGGCATATCTGGCCGTAAGTACAATTATGTTCTTTGCCGGAGTTTACGGTTTCCTGTCGCGTAAAAATATGCTGATGGTCTTGGTATCGGTAGAACTGATGCTGAATGCGGCGGACCTTAATTTTGTCGTATTCAACCGTTACCTGTATCCGGGACAGATGGAAGGTTTCTTCTTCACGCTGTTTGCCATAGGGATTGCAGCTGCCGAAACCGCGATAGCCATCGCTATTATCATCAATATATACCGCAATGTGAAGAGCATATATATAGATGAAAACATAACTGAAATGAAAAACTAAGCAAGGAAATAGTTACAAGATATGGAACACGCATTTAATTATTCTATACTGATACTCGTTCTTCCGGTTATAATGTTCTTGATCTTAGGACTGGGCGGAAAGTATATGAAGCCCATTGTTGCAGGAACACTAGGTACAATATCGCTCGGTGTAATGACGGTGTTGGCTTATACAACGGCATATCAGTACTTCTTTGGCATAGGCAAGGGCGCTGACGGCGCATACCATGCTATAAACGTATTCAACGTTGAGTGGCTACGCTTTACAGATAAACTTCACATCGATTTGGGAATGTACCTCGATCCTATATCGGTGATGATGCTGGTCGTTATTACTACCGTATCGCTGATGGTACATGTATATAGCCTTGGCTATATGAAGGGAGAAAAAGGTTTTCAACGTTATTACGCTTTCCTTTCATTGTTTAGCTTTGCGATGTTAGGGTTGGTAGTGGCAACAAATATTTTCCAGATGTATATTTTCTGGGAACTTGTGGGTGTTTCATCCTTCTTGCTCATCAGTTTCTACTATGTGAAACCTTCGGCAGTAGCGGCTTCCAAGAAAGCATTTATCGTTACCCGGTTTGCCGACTTCTTCTTCCTCGTAGGTATTCTATTGCTATCATATTTTACCGGAACATTCGATTTTGCTGCTCTTACAGCATCAGATGCAGCTCTTCCGGTAGCATCTACGGCAGGACTATCCTTTATGGGTATGTCAGTCCTTTCGTGGGCTATGCTGTTAATCTTTATGGGAGGCGCCGGAAAATCGGCTATGATGCCTTTCCACATTTGGTTGCCTGATGCGATGGAAGGTCCTACCCCTGCGTCTGCCCTTATCCATGCTGCGACGATGGTGGTTGCCGGTGTATTCCTTGTCGCACGCTTATTCCCGATATATCACTTCGGTGCGCCTGATATTCTGACTGTAATCTCTTGGGTCGGTGCAATAACAGCATTGTTTGCTGCGGTTGTAGCCTGTACTCAAACCGATATAAAACGCGTACTGGCGTTCTCTACAATCTCTCAGATCGCATTCATGCTTACCTCGCTTGGTGTTTCCGATTTTGGAGGACACGAGGGGCTCGGTTATATGGCGGGATTGTTCCATTTGTTTACACATGCGTTCTTTAAAGCCTTGTTGTTCTTATGTGCAGGAGCTATAATTCACGCTGTGCATAGTAATGAAATGGGAGATATGGGAGGTCTTTGGAAGAAGCTTCCAATTACAGGTATTACATTTGCGATCGCATTGTTTGCAATTGCCGGTGTTCCTTTCTTTTCAGGATTTTATAGTAAAGATGAAATCCTTGCTGCTGCGTATGAGCATAACAAAGTAATATATTTTATATTGAGTTTTGCCGCGGGATTGACAGCCTTCTACATGACTCGTTTGTTTCTGCGTATATTTTTCTACGATAAGAACAAGCATTACCACCATGCACCTCATGAGGCCGGGCCTTCGATGGCTATTCCATTGATAATCCTTGCTGTGCTTGCTTTCGGATCGGGATATATTCCGTTTGGAAATTTTGTGACATCCGACCACGTGCCTTATCATATTCATATCAACTGGCAAGTGGCTATAACAAGTGTGGTTATTTCTCTAATCGGTATGGGTATTGCATTTAGATTATATTATAAGAAAAACGAAATACCGGACAGAATCGCGTCAGGTTTTGGCGCCTTCTACAAAGGAGCGCTTAATAAATTCTATTGGGACGAACTGTGGTTATTCGTAACCCGCAGTATAATATTCAAACGTATATCCAAACCTATCGCTTGGTTCGACCGCACGTTTGTCGATGGCTTCATGAATTCGTTGGCTTATGTAACTCAGGCTGCTTCGAGATCTATAAAGGGTCTGCAATCCGGATATATCCAACAATATGCATTCGTTTATTTGTTAGGAGCATTGATCTTAGTCGTAGGTTTTGCCGGATGGATAGTATGTTTTGTTTGTAAATAAAGATATAGCTAAAATATAAAAAGATGAATATTCTTTCATTATTTGTTCTTATCCCTGCTTTGATGCTGATTGCGTTTATTCCATGCCGCAACATCAAGCAAGTACGCACCATCGGTGTAATAGGTGCTGTTGCGGAATTGATTCTTGCTCTAGTACTCTTATTCATGTTCTACCAGGAACGAGGAGCAGGCAATGCCGCTGAAATGCTTTTCACCTATGATAAAGTTTGGTTCGAAGCATTGAATATACATTACGCGATAGGTGTAGACGGTATTTCAGTACTGATGATCCTGCTTACATCTGTAATCCTGGTGACAGGTACATTTGCCTCATGGAATATGAATCCGCTGCCTAAAGACTTTTTTATGTGGCTGACTCTTCTATCTATAGGTGTATATGGATTCTTTATCTCGCTGGATATGTTTACCATGTTCTTCTTCTACGAGATAGCATTGATTCCGATGTACTTGCTTATTGGTCTTTGGGGAACAGGGAAAAAAGAATACTCGGCAATGAAACTTACCCTTATGTTGATGGGAGGTTCGGCATTCCTTGCTGTAGGGATATTCGGAATCTATTTCAATTCTTCGGCAACGGGCGATTATACATTTAATATTCTGGAAGTAGCGGCGAATAACGCTATTCCGGTAGCGACACAATATTGGATTTTCCCTCTCACATTTCTGGGATTTGGGGTATTAGGCGCTTTGTTCCCATTCCACACATGGTCTCCTGACGGTCACGCATCTGCACCGACTGCGGTGTCTATGCTTCATGCTGGAGTATTGATGAAGTTAGGTGGATATGGTTGTTTCCGCATAGCCATGCGATTGATGCCGGAAGCTGCCAATGAACTTTCATGGATATTTATTATACTGACAGGTATCAGTGTTATATATGGCGCATTAGGTGCAATATCTCAAACAGACTTGAAATATATCAATGCTTATTCTTCGGTGAGTCACTGTGGATTGGTGTTGTTCGCCATCTTGATGATGAACCGGACAGCTATGACCGGAGCTGTGATGCAAATGCTTTCGCACGGTTTGATGACAGCCTTGTTCTTTGCCCTGATAGGTATGATATATGGACGTACTCATACACGTGATATTCGGGAAATGGGAGGCTTGATGAAGATTATGCCGTTCCTCAGTGTGTGTTATGTAGTAGCGGGTATGGCATCTTTAGGTCTGCCGGGATTGAGCGGTTTCGTTGCAGAAATGACTATATTTGTAGGTTCGTTTGAACATGCGGATATGTTCCACAGGGTATTTACTATTATAGCGATCTCTTCTATTGTGGCAACAGCTGTCTATATTCTGAAAGTAGTCGGTAAAATACTTTACGGCCCTGTGCAAGATCCACACCATTTGGAATTGACAGATGCCGTATGGCACGAAAAGATAGCGACTGTAGGGCTGATTATATGTGTTGCCGGAATGGGAATGTTTCCGGGATGGATTTCTAACCTTATCAGTTCCAGTTTGGGCTATTTGATTAAATAAGAGCCCCCTGAGGGACTTTAGAAAAGAGAAAAAGAAGGAAAATAAAAATTAGAAAAACAAACCCTCATCAGAGAGCCTCCCCTTGGGGAGCTTGGAGGGGCAAAATTATATAAAAATGGATTTGAGTAATTATTTGTTGATGAAGCACGAGTTATCACTTATAGTGGTATTCCTCTTACTTATTTTCTACGATTTGTTTGCTTCAGACAGCGCGAAAAAATATTATTTCCCGTTTGCCTGCGGGTTATTCCTTGTGCACACTATTGTTTGCTTCTTCTTCAAATCGGATTACGACAGCTCTTTCGCAGGGATGTACGTTACGGGGCCGGCTTATCTTACAATAAAGAATGTTCTCAATATAGGAGTATTCCTTATATTCTTACAAGCAAATGCGTGGTTAAAGAAACCTGATGCTATACTAAAACGTGGCGAATTCTTTATGTTGACCACCCTTACCCTAATAGGAATGTACCTGATGGTTTCATCCGGAAACTTCCTCTTATTCTTTATTGGTCTGGAAACCGCGTCGTTGCCTATCGCAGCGCTTGTAGCATTCAATAAATATAAACGCGAATCGGCGGAAGCCGGAGCAAAATACATCTTTAACGCTGTTTTTTCTTCCGCTATCATGGTGTTCGGTATCTCATTCCTTTATGGAGCTTGCGGGACACTTTACTATACAGATATAGCCAGAAGTATCTATTCATCACCATTGGTTATAATGGCTATGATCTTTATCATGGCAGGATTATTCTTCAAAATATCACTTGTTCCGTTCCATCTTTGGGCGCCTGATACTTATCAGGGTGCGCCTACTAATGTGACGTTATATTTGTCTACTATATCGAAAGGGGCGGCAGTCTTTGCCCTGATGGCTATTTTATATAAGGTCTTCCCTGTTTTGGCAGATACTTGGAAGAATATAATATGGATAATTATCTTGTTGACTATTACAGTAGGTAACTTATTCGCTCTTCGTCAGAAGAACATGAAACGATTTCTTGCCTTCTCTTCAATTTCCCAGGCGGGATATATTATGCTGAGTGTCTTCACCGGAACAGCAGAAGGGATGGCTGCGACCATATTCTACGTATTTGTATATGTGTTCTCCAATCTTGCTGCATTTGGTGTGATTTCGGCGATTGAGGATAAAACCGGCAAGGTGAATATGGACGATTATAACGGGTTGTACTACTCTAATCCAAAACTGGCATTGACTATGATGATAGCAATGTTCTCGTTAGGAGGTATTCCGTTTGCGGCAGGATTCTTCAGCAAATTATTTGTATTCATGGCAGCTATGCAACAAGGGCATGTTTTGCTTGTCTTCCTTGCATTCCTGAATACCGTTATATCACTATATTATTACCTGCTGGTCGTAAAGGCTATGTTTATAAAGAAGACAGATTCTCCTATTGAATATCTGACTACAGATGGTTATATGAAAACGTCTTTAGTTATTTCCTTGATAGGTATATTCCTGATAGGTATGATAAGCTGTTTCTATCAATACATTAATGAAATAAGTTTTGGTATATATTAAAGAATATTAAAAGATAAACAAAAGTTCGGCAGAAGACCTTATATTTGAGACTTCTGTCGAATTTTATGTAATAAATACGATTAAAACATATGAGTTTACTAGTTCTTCTTCAGGCCGCTACCCCGGTAGTTGAAATGGCGGATCAGGCGGTGCAAGCAACAACGGCTACGCCGGATGAAAGTTATTTAAATCTTGTGCTTAAGGGTGGCTGGATACTTCTACCTATATTTTTACTGTCATTATTAGCTATTTATGTAATTATAAATAAATGGTTAGTAATAAATCGTCTGGGGAAAAAAGATTCTGTCTGGCTATCACGTGTAGTGGAACTTATCCATGAGGGTAAAATAGATAAAGCTCTGAAATTTTGCGTTGAACGTCCTTATGCCTCTGCGAAGGTAATAGCAGCCGGCTTGAAAGAGTTTGAGCAGGAAGATAATGAAATTCAGGAAGCAATGGAGGTTGAAGCCCGACAGCAAATTAGTGTGCTCGAAAGCCAAATGAGCTGGTTAGGGATAACAGCCTCGATAGCTCCTATGCTTGGGTTCTTAGGTACAATATTTGGCGTTATAAAGATATTTTATGACATAGCCCGGACGAATGATTTAGCCATTGATACTATTTCTACAGGTTTGTACCAAAAGATGATCTGTTCGGGAGCCGGGCTGCTCGTCGGAGTTGTTGCATACTCCGGCTATTATTTACTCAACGGGCGCATTGATAAAGTTGTTGTAAATATCGATAAAGAATCGAACGAAGTTCTTAAAGCAATAAGAGCTTACAAGAAGAAAGGTGCTCAGGCATAAATATTTGTTCGTAAAAAAGGGAAATTATGAAAATAGAACGTAGAAAAGCCAGAACAGCAGAAGTGTATACAGCTTCTCTTAATGATATTATGTTTTTCCTTTTACTGTTTTTTCTCATCATATCAACAATGGTGACACCTGCCGCTATAAGGGTGTTGTTGCCCAATGCAGCTACCTCGGAGCAAGTTGTAACTAAAAAGAATATTAATCTGATTATAACAAGAGACTTAAGATATTACGTAAACGATAGGGAAGTACAAAAAGATGAAGTAGAGCCTGTATTAGCTAATGTGTTGGCAGACGAAAAGAAAAAGAACGAAAATGTGGAAGTTAATGTTCTGCTGCAAGCTGATAAATCCCTCACTCTTCAAGATGTAGTGGATATGATAGATATAGGCAATAAACTACATGTTAAAATGGTGCTTTTTACTCAAAAGCCAGAATGAGTTTAAGATAAACAAGACAACAAGTTCATTTTTGCTTATTCGAAAATAAGTAAAAGATAGATGAATTTTACGGCGGATGCATGCAACATTTCTACAAACAGTGCATCTTTTAAATGAGGCTTAACCAATATGAATGAACTGCAAATTATAGCAGGGTGTAAAGAACAAAAGCGGGAAGCTCAAAGGATACTATACGAGAGGTATGCTCGTAAGATGTATGGTATTTGCTTGCGTTATAGTTCCGATCAGGCCGATGCTCAGGATTTGCTGCAGGATGGATTCATGAAAGTCTTCGCTCATATTGGATCTTTTCAGGAGAAAGGTTCTTTTGAGGGATGGTTGAAGCGTATATTTATAAACTTGTCTTTAGAAAACTTGAGAAAGAAAAAATCAATATTTCAATCTTCTGATGATATACAGAATATTCCGGATGTTGTCGATGAGTCAACAGAGGATAGCCAGATGTATAAAGTTTCTGAAATAGAATTGTTGAGAATGGTACAAGAATTACCACGAGGGTACTCTACCGTTTTCAACTTATATGCGATAGAAGATTATTCGCACAAAGAAATTGCGGAAATGTTGGACATTAACGAGGGAACCTCACGTTCACAATATGTGAGAGCCAGACAGATGCTGCAAGAAAAAGTGAAACAGTATATAAAGGAAAGGTCATAAGGAATGGCAAAAGAAAATGACAAAATAAAGGATCTGTTCTCCTCGAAGTTGAAAGACTTTGAGTCGGATGTGCCTGCTTCTGTTTGGGGTGGGTTGGATCTGCTTTTGTCTCAACAACCAATTCCTACTGCTGATCCATCATCTTCAGCCTCTTCATCCTCAGCAGGGTCTTCTGCAACAACGGCGGCTAAAACGTCCCTGTTGAAAACAGTATTGATTACTATAGGAGTAGCTGCTGCTATAGTAACAGGAGTTATATTGATACCTAAGGGTGAGGATACAATAAAACCGGAAGAAAATAAAATCACTGTTACTGAAGAACCAAAAACAGAAGAAGCAGATACGGTGGTTGTGGAAGTAAGTCCGGTTATCCTTCCTGTGAAAAAGTATTTAAGTAAAAAAATAGATTCAGTACCTCCGGTAAAAGAAGAAACTCCGGAAGAGCCGGTACAGGAAAAAGAGCCGGAAAAGCCGGCCAAGAAGGAGGAAATCCTATTGGATACACCTCAGCCTACAATAGCAGAATTGCCGAAACGATCTAAGGCAAAAGGCCTTTCTTTAAGTGTTTCAGCCTCTGCCGGATTGTTGCCGGAAAATATAAATCAGAACGGAGGCGGTCTTTTATTCTCCCGGGCTGCAAGAAGCAAGGCATTTATGGATGCTCTGAATAAGGAGAATAAAGAATTTAAGATGGTGCATAGGCAACCGGTGTCTTTCGGATTGAAAGTAAGTAAAGGTTTAACCTCAAACTTGTCTCTCGAAACAGGCATCGTTTATACCTATTTATCTTCTAAGATAACGTCGCCAAGTATATTCGATATATATGAAACTCAAACATTCCATTACCTTGGCATACCTGTTTCATTGAATTATACGTTCTATAAATTAGGCAAGGCAGATCTTTATTTGTCTGCGGGGGGAATGATACAAAAAGATATTAGTGGAAAATACGAGAGCAGTATGGGATTCTCCAAGATGGATCTGGAGGATAGGAAGTTAGCATTTCAGCTCTATTATGGTGAACCGTACTTTATACGAGAGGGTATAGAACAATCCAAACCTCAGTTTTCCACTCATTTAAAATTAGGAATTGCTTATCCAATATATAGAAAGTTGTATCTTTACGGAACCATTGGCGGTGCTTATTATTTCGATGTCCATAATAAGTATCCGACAATATTCTCTGATAGAAAGGTTCAATTAGATTTGAACCTGGGTATTAAATTTGATTTCTAACACAATTTTAAAAAATACAATGAATTTGAGATATGAAAAAGTCATTATTTAAATTAATTTTAGGCGTATTCGCTACTGTTATGTTGTTTTCTTCTTGCTTGGGGGATGGTAACAGTTCATTTGAGAATCAAACTTTTGCTTATATAACAACAAAAGATGGAGTGCAATGTGCGGCTATGGATGGGAATTATTTTACATCCCCCCTGATAAAGACATTGACTCCGGGAAGATGTTATATACTAGGTTACAGGACTAACTGGGAGGCCGTTTCCGGTAATATTCTTCTTGCCGAGGATATTGCTCAACCGATTGCGTTGACTACCACTTATGGCAGAGTAAGTTCGCCGACAGTTGAAAATACGTTTAATCCTTCGGCGTTTCAACCGGAAATAGCTGTATATAGTGATTATCTTGGGAATAATTGTAGCTTTATTTATATAGCAAAACTTAAGGAGAAAGATACTCCCCGTGCTCATTGCTTCTACGATGTTAATAGGCAATATGAAATGATAGATGGTGTTCGCCAGGATGTAGGAAAAAATCAAATAATCATAGATGTCCGGTTCGACTATATTTCGGGAGCTGACGGCAGTTCAGTCAATGCATCCTGGCGCTCGGTAAGTGATCTTTCGGAGATCAAGAGATGGTATAAACAAAATTCTGAAAACTATGATCCTTCAGTTAGCGGAGACTTTGTAAAGGTTGATGTAAAATTCCGTTATAACCAGTTGCAGTCCAATGAGACAGTGAAAGAAGATGTTTATATCGGAAGTTGGACTTCTTCTCCGTGCTACTTTGAATATGAAAAAGGACAGTAATACCTGATTTAAATAATAAAAACAAAGAGAGGCTGTCCCAAAAGTAAAATTACACTATCAAAGTGTTATCCTCTTTGTCATCCTGAGTGCAACGAAGGATCTCATTCCTCAGGAAAGGAGATGTTTCACTCCTGTTGGCTCCGCCGATTTGCAATTCAACATGACAACCAACGGTCACAGGAGCGTAGCGTATGTAAATAGATATAAGAAAATACTTTTGGGACAGCCTCTTTTTCATACCCTGCTATTATCGGAGTCGCACTATTTGCCCGATGGCCTGATTGAGTAATTCCTAATTCTTTACTCCTTCAAAAAAATAGTTTCCGTAGGAGAACAAAAAGAAAATTGATATATCTGATAAAAAAAATCATATATTTGTGAATAATAAAAATGAAACGATATGTCAGTGAATAAAGTGATCTTAGTTGGGAATGTAGGAAAAGATCCCGATGTGAAATATTTTGATAATGGGAGTGTAGTTGCTAATTTTACTTTGGCTACAACAGAAAGAGGTTATACCGCTGCCAACGGAACCCAGATTCCGGATCGTACAGAGTGGCATAATATCGTTTGCTGGAGAGGACTGGCTAAAGTTGCTGATCAATTTGTAAAAAAAGGTATTCAGGTGTATGTGGAAGGAAAGATCCGTTCGCGTACATATGACGATGCAAATGGAGTAAAGCGTTATGTAAACGAGATATATGTGGATAATTTGGAACTGCTTGGTAGCCGCAGGAGAGAAGACGGAGGCGAAAATTACAATAATACCGCATATGACAGCAGTAGTTACCAAACACCATCCACCCCATCTGCGCCAATAGTACCGATGAGCGATGATGACGATCTTCCGTTTTAGGAAATGAATTGATAATTTATGACAGATTAAATCCAAATAGGCATTCTGTTTGTATTGATCTGTTTTTTCATTTTTGAATATGAAACCTAGAATGCTTTGTTTGTTTATTGTTTCGACATTATTGTCGTGTAATGAATATACACCGAAGCCAAAAGGTTATCAGCGTGTAGTCCGTCCGCAGGTGGAGGTTATTAAATTCAGCGGTACAAAGTTTTCGTTCCTTTATCCGGGCGATACCTATATAGAACCTTTAACCTCCGAGTCTGACCCTGAGCTTTGGTTTAGTTTGCATTACAAGCAGTATAACGCGACCCTGCATTTTACTTATATACCTTTGTCGACCCGGAGTCTGAATGAAATATTGGATGATAGCTACCGGTTGGCGTACAGTCATGTGTCGATGGCTCAGGGTATATCACAAACTCAGTTCTCGGATTCGTTACATCATACCTTCGGTATTATATATGATATACAAGGATCAGTTGCTTCCCCTGTTCAATTTTATGTAACGGATAACACCTCCAATTTTCTGCGGGGATCATTGTATTTTGACCAAATGGTCAAGGCCGATTCTGTCGCGCAAGTTGTTTCGTTTATTCGCGAAGATATTGTTCACATCATGGAGTCGTTGGAATGGGTAAATCGATGACTAAGGAAAGGGGAATTAAAAATTAAAAATGAAGAAGAATGGCACTGGTTTTATCTATAATAGATAATTTGAAAATTAGCGAATTTGAAAATTTGAAAATGGCGCGAAGCGACAATAACAGTCAGCAGTCAACAATGGCGCAAAGCGGTAAAGGCTATAAGCTAATGGCTAATTGAGTGTGGAGTTTGTTACTTTTTAGTTAAAAAGTTACGAGTAGACAAGATACGAGGTACAAGTTGTTGACTGCTGACTGTAGAAGTTTGTTACATTTTAGTTAAATTCCGGTTTGTCATGCTGACGATAGGAAGCATCTACTGTCTCCCGGGGATCGGGATCCTTCCCTGCGGTCAGGAGGACAAAGAGGGTAGCCGCGCGAGCAAGGGCTAACGGCTAACAGCTATCGGCTAACGGCTAAAAAATAGTTGTGGAGTTTGTTACTTTTTAGTTAAAAAGTTACGAGTAGACGAGATACGAGGTACGAGTTGTTGACTGTTAACTGTCGCACGTCATTGCGAGGGTTCGCCCGAAGCAATCCATTAATAGTCAATACTCTGGATTGCTTCACTCCGTTCGCAATGACGAAAAGGCCTTGTTGGCTGACTACTGACTACTGCTAACTGTAGAAGTTTGTTACATTTTAGTTAAATTCCGGTTTGTCATGCTGACGATAGGAAGCATCTACTGTCTCCCGGGTATCGGGATCCTTCCCTGCGGTCAGGATGACAAAGAGGGTAGCCGCGCGAGCAAGGGCTAACGGCTAAAAAATAGTTGTGGAGTTTGTTACTTTTTAGTTAAAAAGTTACGAGTAGACGAGATACGAGATACAAGTTGTTGACTGTTCACTTACTACTTACTACTTACTACTTACTACTGCTAACTGTAGACTGACATTATATACTATAAGATATTTTAAGATAAGAATCATATGAAAAAGTTAATACATATAAGACCTCTGTTTTTATTTATACTAATAGCCTTACTAATTACAACTTTGAGTAGGGTAATATTATTTTTTATATTCAATGAGCGTATTGTCCAGACAGAAAGTTATTGGATGATTTTCCCGATAGGACTGAAAATGGATATGATATTGATTTCTTATCTGTCTTTTATTCCTTTGGCTATATTGTCTCTGATTCCCGATAAGCTTTTGCAATATTTCAATAAGTTCCTGTTTATTTATTTTATCTTTTTCCTCTCTCTTATTTTATTTATGGAGGCTGTTACCCCTGAGTTTGTGAAACAATATGATACCAGGCCTAATAAACTATTCCTGGATTATTTGATATATCCGAACGAAGTAGCTAAGATGTTATTGAAAGGGCACGTAGTGGCTGTTATATCTGTGTTGATTATTTTTGTCGCCGCTCTTTATTTTGGGATTAAAAAAGGCAGGAAACTCTTCCTGATTCCGGAGAATCTGTCTAAATATACATTTCGTTTAATTCTTTTTCCTATACTTGGCTTTTTATTGTTTTGGGGAGCAAGAGGCAGTCTTACTGCTAAAAGGCCGTTGAACCCTAGTAGCGCTATATTTTCGAACGACCAGCTGACGAATGTGATGGGGTTGAATTCTCTCTACACCGTTGTTTATGCCGCATATGGAATTAAGAATGAAGCCAATATAGAGAAAATGTATGGTAAGATGGATGAATCGGAGGCTATAGACCGGGTGAAAAAATACATGTGTGTTCCCGACAGTTTATTTACAAATCCGGATATACCATTGTTGCACGAACAAGAGCCCGATACACTTATTCAACGTCCATACAATCTGGTGATATTGCTTCAGGAAAGCTTGGGCGCCGAGTTTATCGGTTGCTTGGGAGGGATGCCTTTGACTCCTGAATTGGATAAGCTTTCGAAAGAGGGTCTGTTGTTTACCCACTTGTATTGTACGGGAACGCGTAGTGTAAGAGGTATCGAAGCTGTCGTTACAGGTTTTATCCCATCTCCGTCAGAGAGTGTTGTTAAATTGAGTGACTCTCAGTCCGGGTTTTTCACTTTAGCTTCCCTGTTGAAAAGGGCAGGATATAATACCAGTTTCATTTATGGAGGTATGGGCAATTTTGATAATATGGCATCTTTCTTTAATGGAAACGGCTTTGATAATATTATTGACGAACCGGTTTTTGATAATGATAACAATAAATATGCTTTTAAAGGGACGTGGGGATATTCAGACGAAGACCTGGCGACTAAAGCGAATGAATATTATAAATCCATGGGCGACAAACCTTTCTTTTCTATGATGTTTTCCAGTTCGAATCACGATCCGTTTGAGTTTCCCGATGGCCGCATCGAACTGTACGAACAGCCCAAAAACAGTTTGCATAATGCAATAAAATATGCAGATTTTTCTATTGGTAAGTTTTTTGAATTGGCGAAGAAAGAAGCATATTACAAGAATACTGTTTTTATAGTGATTGCAGATCATAATACCCGTACTTATGGGAAAAATCTTGTGCCTGTAAATAAATTCCATATACCGGCCCTGATTGTAGGCGCAGGTGTTACGGAAGGCAGTACTTACGACAAGCTTTGCAGCCAGATAGATATCCCTCCTACTCTGTTGAGTATGATCGGAATGAAGGTGGAAACTCCTATGCCGGGACGAAATTTACGGTCTTTGCCCAAAGCGGTAGAGGGACGTTCTATTATGCAATTTCACGATATTAACGCGTTTAGGGTAGAAGATCGTATTGTCATTTTGCAACCAAGTAAAGAGCCTCTTCAATTTGAAATAAAAAATGATACGACTCTTATTCCGATGCCTTTAGACAAGGAGCTTGCTAAGGATGCTTTGGGTCATGTAATTTCTGCCGGGTATTTATATAAAAAGAAATTATATCGTCTGCCCAATTAAGTGTTTTTGTCCTGCAAGACCGGATAAAAAGAAAATAGAGGCTGGCCCGTTGTGGCTTAGGCTTAGGTTTATGTTATCTAATTGATTAAATAGATTGAAAACTATGCGACACAGAGTAATCTCCACTCGAAAGAAAATCATTATCTTTGCGCCGATACAAATAAAAGATGATATTAATGTCGTCTAATAAAGATACTTGAAAGAATAATAAACAGGTCCGAGACCTTGAAATCTAGCATATTTTGAGTTATGGAATACAACTTTAAAGAAATTGAGAAACGTTGGCATCAATATTGGATTGACAACAAAACTTACAAGGTAACAGAAGATAAAAGCAAACCAAAATATTATGTGCTCGACATGTTCCCATACCCATCGGGAGCGGGGTTGCATGTGGGGCATCCTCTCGGATACATCGCATCCGACATTTACTCACGCTACAAACGGCTGAATGGCTTTAATGTGTTGCATCCGATGGGCTATGATGCTTACGGGCTTCCTGCCGAGCAGTATGCGATACAAACCGGGCAGCATCCGGCCATTACCACGGCTCAGAATATTAAACGTTATCGTGAACAGCTGGATAAGATAGGCTTCTCTTTCGATTGGAGTCGTGAGATACAGACTTGCGATCCCGGATATTATCATTGGACTCAGTGGGCATTTGTTCAAATGTTCAACAGCTATTATTGTTACGATGCGCAACAGGCACGTCCAATATCAGAGCTTATCGAAGCCTTTGAACAAGTGGGTACAGAGGGCTTAAATGTCGCATGTTCCATTGAAGATAATAAATTTACGGCCGAAGAATGGTGTAGATATTCAGAGGAAGAAAAGCAGCTTCACTTATTAAATTATAGAATAGCATATAGGACTTTGACTAAAGTTAATTGGTGTGCTGATTTGGGAACAGTATTGGCTAACGATGAGGTTATTAATGGACTGTCGGAACGAGGAGGGTTTCCTGTTGTACAGAAATTAATGAGTCAATGGAGTCTTAGGATTTCAGCTTATGCTCAACGTTTATTAGATGGTCTTGATAAAGTCGACTGGAGCGACTCAATAAAGGAAACACAGCGTAATTGGATCGGTCGTAGCGAAGGTGCGGAAATAAGGTTTAAAGTAAAAGACTCAGCTATGGATTTCGATATTTTCACAACGCGGCCAGATACGATATTTGGAGTAACATTTATGGTTTTAGCCCCGGAAAGTTTTTATACTTTACAAATAACAAAGCCAGAGAATCTTGCTGAAGTGAAATCATATATCGAGGCAACAAAACGTAGAACAGAAAGAGATCGCATATCTGATAAAAAAATGACAGGAGTCTTTACCGGTGCTTATGGCATCAATCCTTTCAATGGAAAAGAAATTCCTATCTGGGTATCTGACTATGTCCTTGCCGGATATGGAACAGGCGCTATAATGGCTGTTCCGGGACACGACGGCCGTGATTATGCTTTCGCGAAGGCCCATGATTTGAAAATTATTCCATTGATCGAAGGCTGTGATGTATCGGAAGAAAGCTTCGACGCAAAAGAAGGGATCATGATGAACTCCGGCTTCCTAAACGGATTAGAAGTAAAGGATGCTATTGAAAAAGCAAAAGGATATATAAGAGAAAATGAACTAGGGCGCGTAAAGGTGAATTACCGTTTGCGTGACGCGATTTTCTCCCGTCAGCGTTATTGGGGCGAGCCGTTTCCGGTATACTATAAAGAAACATATCAGGAACATGTAGAGAAAATGTATGGTAAAGGTTCTGATATAAATCTTTATCCTGATGACCGTATTCCATATATGATTCCGGAACATTGTTTGCCGCTCGAATTACCGGAAGTAGATAAATACCTGCCTACCGAAACAGGCGAACCACCATTAGGCCGTGCAACCAAATGGGCTTGGGATACAGTGAATGAGAAAGTTGTAGATGTCACTTTAATTGACCGTAAAACAATATTCCCGTTGGAATTGAATACTATGCCGGGCTTTGCCGGTTCTTCCGCTTATTACTTGCGCTATATGGATCCGCATAATAATGAAGGGTTAGTTTCAACTGGCAAAGATGAATATTGGCGTAATGTGGACTTGTACATCGGTGGTACGGAACATGCTACCGGACACTTGATATACAGCCGTTTCTGGAACAAGTTTTTGTTCGATACAGGTGTTTCTTGTGAGAACGAGCCATTCAAAAAGCTGATCAATCAGGGAATGATACAAGGCAGGAGTAATTTTGTTTATCGTATCAACGGAACAAATAAATTTGTGTCTTTGAATCTGAAAGATCAATATGAAACAACAGAATTGCATGTGGATGTAAATATTGTGAGCAATGATATTCTCGATTTGGATGCTTTCAAAGCATGGCGTCCTGAATTTGCAAACGCCGAATTTGTACTCGAAGATGGTAAATACATCTGTGGCTGGGCTGTGGAGAAAATGTCAAAATCGTACCATAATGTTGTAAATCCTGATGTAATGGTCGATAAATATGGTGCGGACACGTTGCGTATGTACGAAATGTTCTTAGGCCCTTTAGAATTATCCAAGCCTTGGGATACCAACGGAGTAGACGGTGTTCATCGCTTCCTACGCAAAGTCTGGAATCTTTTCTACAAAGGAGAAGAGTTTGCTGTAACGGACGAACAACCGACAAAAGAAGAATTGAAATCTCTGCATAAACTGATAAAAAAAGTGTCGGGAGATATAGAGACTTTTTCATTCAATACATCCGTTTCCGCATTTATGATATGCGTAAATGAGCTTACATCTGCTAAATGTAGTAAAAAAGCCATTTTGAATGAATTGCTTATTTTATTGGCTCCTTTTGCTCCTTTCGTTTCAGAAGAGTTATGGCGTGCACTCGGAAATACAACTTCAGTTTGCGATGCCAAGTGGCCTGTATTCAATGAAGAATATTTGGCAGAAGATTCATTCAAATATGGAGTAGCCTTTAATGGTAAAGTACGCTTTGAACTGGAATTTCCGGCAGAAGCGATACAGGCAGAAGTGGAAAAAGTTGTGTTGGGCCACGAGTTAGCTCAAAAATGGCTTGACGGAAAAATACCTAAGAAAGTTATTTTTGTTCCTAAAAAGATGATTAATGTTGTCCTTTAAAATATACTCTAAAAAATATAGAGATGTCTAAGCGCTATTTAAAAGAATTTTATTGGAAAGATTATGCGTTGATATTTGTCGGTCTGGCCGTATATGCTGTTGGGTTGATCGGGTTCATAAAACCGGTAGGCATTGTAACAGGTGGGTTAACCGGTATTGCCCTGCTTGTAGAGTACGCTTCCGGTATACCATTGCAGTATACTTATTTCCTGACAAACTGCGCATTGCTTTTTGTGGCATTGAAGCTACTGGGTTTGAAGTTCATGATTAAGACTATATACGGCGTTATTGTGCTCACCTTTTTGCTTACTATTTGCCAGATGTTCATTAAAGAGCCGATAGTGAAAAACGAACCTTTGCTTTCGGGCGTTATCGGCGCCATGATGTGCGGAGTGGGCATCGGACTGGTTTTTAGCTCTAATGGTAGTACGGGGGGAACAGATATTGTTGTTGCCATAATCAATAAATATAAGAACATCGCTTTCGGGCGAGGGATGCTTTTGTGTGATTTTGTCATTATCTGTTGTTCGTATTTTGTACTTCAGGATTATCAGATAATAGTTTATGCTTTGCTGGTAATGGGTGTAATGACCTACTGTATCGATATGGTTATAAACGGTTTTCGTCAGTCTGTACAGATACTTGTGTTTTCGGAGAAATACGATACCATTGCCACTGCCATAAATGAAGAATTGCATCGGGGATGTACTGTTTTGGATGGTATGGGTTGGTATACGAAAAGGCCGACAAAAGTTCTTATTGTTTTAGCAAAACGATCCGAAGCAGTAGGAATATTCCGTTTAATAAAAAGTATCGACGAAAGGGCATTTATTTCTCAGAGCACTGTTCGCGGTGTTTATGGAGAGGGTTTTGACAAAATAAGATAGCCTATGGCTTTTAATACATCCTACGTAATATTAATTTTTTTCTGGATTCTTGTTCTATTATTTAACAGGAAAGAAATCAAATATGCCAATACCCTTACTCCCTCTGATAGGGGATATATTTATTGGTCGCAGATTATAATTTTTCTGGGAATTATTCTCCGGACTATATCTCTATTTTCTTTTCCGGCAGGTATTTCTTCAGACGAAGCAATTAGTGGTTACGATTCTTGGTGCATAACCAATTATGGTGTCGATAAGCATCTTTCGTCTTATCCGGTTTATTTGCGTTCGTGGGGTAGTGGACAGAGTGCACTATATGCTTATTTGGGTGTGCCATTTATTAAACTATTTGGTTTATCCTCCGGAGTATATAGGCTGCCAATGGCTCTTATTAGCTGCATCTCTATTATTACTTTCTATTACACTTTCAGAAAATACAGTAAAAATTACCTGTTAGTTTTTATTGTTGTTTTGATCTTCTTCCTCAATCCATGGCATATAATGAAAAGCCGCTGGGCTTTGGATTGTAATCTGTCGCCCGATTTTATTCTGTTGGGAGTTTCATTCATCATATTAGGGTATCAGTCCTTTTCGGAGAGAAAGCAAACCTTGTATTATGCCATTAGCTGTATTTTTTTAGTCTTGGCTGCTTATGCCTACGGGGTAAGCTGGTTTATGCTCCCATTTTTCATCCTATTCCTTGGATTTTATTTGTATAAGAAGAAAAGAATAAAGCCTTATCAAATAGGTATTTGTCTTGTATTTATGACGATATTAGTTTTACCTCTTCTTCTTTTTGCTATAAATTTAGTAGTGGGTGGCGAGCAGTATCAATTGGGGGTAATTACTATTACGCAGCTGAAAGAAAGCAGACATACTGCAACTACGCTGCTGGGTAGTGGTGATGTATTTCTCTTTGTTTGGGAGGCTTTTCGTCTGATTATATTGGGTGATGATAAACTTGTGTGGAATGGATTTCGATATATTGGACAATTTTATAATATCTTAGGTATCCCATTTTTTTTCTTGGCCTACATTAGGTTGATAAAAACTAAAAGTTTCAATGTTCTCGATAATATATTCACTATATGGCTTATAGCATCTCTGCCTATTGTGCTGATAGTGGGGCCAAATGCTAACCATTGGAATATATTGTGGTTCCCGGTTATTTATTTTGTTGCTCGTGGACTTATGTTTTGCATCGAAAAGGTCAAACGTGCAAAGATTGCGGCAATATCTCTTATTGGATTATTGACTGTTATTTTTACTGTAAAATATATTTGTTTCTTTAATGGGGAAAATGTGGAATATACGGGTTTTCTCAAAGGAATAGATAGTCATATTAAGTTTGTTGGACAGAAGAATTTCGATAAAGTTTATTATTTTTTCGAAATTGCCCATGTTGTGCCTTTGTTTTATTCTCCGGTCAGTCCCTACGATTTTGACAGGACTAAAGAAGTACTCGATATCAGTATGCCAATAGAGCAAATGAAGAAATATTGCAATAGCTACTTTTATTTGCCGGACGAAATAGTGCCTGTTCCCAAAACAGCTTATATTATACCGAACCTTGATCTGGAAAGATATGTTATAGAGTATGATAAATTCAATGTGGATAGGGGAATCCAATATACATTGCTTTGGACAGATTAATAGTTTATGCATCTTTGAACTAAATTGTCGCATTGGGTATTTGAATCTGCGTTTTCCTTTTTTTCTGAAAGTATATTCAATGATGGAAAAGAAAAAGGTAGCAAAATGGCTTAATCGTTAGTTTCTACTTTGTTATAAATCACTTAAAGAGTATTTATTTAGCCCCGTCAATATTACTCTTACTTTCTTTTGTTTCTTTAGGAGACTTGAATTTTGCATTTTCAATTTTCAACACAATCGGGTTCGGCCATTGGTTATTTGTATACAATCTGAGTCCGTTAACAGCACTTATTGTTAAGCCAAGGGGCGAAGCGTAATGATAAATTTTAGCATCTGCACCTTCTCTGTATTCTATCAGTTCGCTAGCATAACCTAAAATACTTACTTGAGTCTTCTCATTTGCTTCTATTGATTTTATCGTAAACTCTTTTCGGGTTGCGTAAGGCCAATTTTTCCCTCCCTGGACAAAAGCATATATAGTTTTCTTATCTTTTGACTGCGTAAACCAGATGTCATTTTCGCGGATTATATCCCATGCCCTTGTCGGATGTATACCTTCTGCATTTACCAAATTCCACAAAGCGAGTTCACGCAACAACGCTTCTTGTTCTATCTGTATTTCACCATTCGGTTTAGGCCCTACATTCATTAATAGGTTTCCTCCTTTAGCTCTTGTCTCTATCAGCATATTTATGACTTGTGTGCCACTTTTGTGCGGATCATTTGTCGGTTTGTATTGCCAGTCTGTCCCCATTGTGAAACAAGCTTCCCAAGGGCTTGGTATAGGTTTGTTGGGTAAGGTTTGCTCGGGAGTCTGCATCTGCCCTCGTGTAACTACTATTTCCGGTTGTAATTGCCATGCGTATTCTTTAAGTTCTTCGGCAGGACCATCGAAGAAAATAATATCAATCTTGCCGTATTGAGTGAGTAACTCTTTTAGTTGTGCTTTATCAAGGCTCATCAATCCGGCATTATTTTTAGGGTAGTGAAGAGGGTGCTGTAAACGCCCTATCGGGATATTATTTTCGTATAAGTAGTAGAAATCTTCAGGAGAGAAATACACCCCGATTGCAATACCTTGTTTGCGGAAGGCTTCGAATACCTCTTTTACCACATCTCGACCAAAAGGTGTATTCATTACGTTGAATTTTGTCGTCTTGGTATCCCACATGCAAAAACCGGAATGATGTTTGGTCGTGAAAACAACGTATTTCATTCCTGCCAGTTTTGCTAAGATTGCCCACTCATCGGGATCGAACTTCTTCGGATTAAATGTTTGTGGTAATTGTTTTGTAAAGCGGTCAAGATAATCTTCAGAAGCTCCTGCCATTGAATGGCTGATGATTGCTCCAACTTGAGAATCAAAACTCCAATGAATAAACATTCCGAAGCCCAGATCTGTAAACCATTCTTCGCGGTCGGACAAATTTACTGTTTGTTGAGCTTTAACTCCTAAAAAGAAAAAAATGACAAAAATGAAAATACAGAGAATTTTTTTATTCATGATTCCATAATTGTGTTTAAGATTTTGATAAAAGTAACACAAATTCTCTGAATATGGAAATAGATTATTCTAACACTTCGTATTAACAAAAAAAAATTAAGAGCAGGAACCCGAGTACTGGCTCCCACTCCCAATCTAACCTAAAAACACTATTTTACATTCCACTAACTTCGAACCTGCCTATATCTGTACGACCTCCGTCATTCATATGAGCGGGGCGTGTACAGAATGTGCCTATCTTGGCACCTATCCATTTCCCTTCCTTTGCTTTGAAGGCTCTGCCAATGTTTTTATATTTCTTGTTATCCGTACTGTAACTGAATATGCATATGTTGTCAGGCTTCACTTGCACTCTCAGGTAGACGGTATTGTCTTTTAGTAATACAGATTCATTTATTTCTTCTTTAGTACCCTTTTCAGCATTCAAACATTCATTTTGCGAGAGGGTAAAACCTTCTTCTTTGTTTTCAAAAGATAAAAGTGCATAATCAAGCCCCATGGTTTGTGCCATTTCCTAAGTCAGAAACCCATACTTTTGAGACATAGTTAATTTGAGTACCAAGATTCTGTACTGCAACACAGGACAATAGTCCTAAAACCAATTTGAGGAATATATGCATTCTATCTCAACTTGTTAACCAATCCTTCTATCTTTTGCTCCCTCAATCCTTCAACAAATAGTTCTGCCATAGCATTGGCTCCTTTTATATTGAAGTGGGTATTATCGGTATTTCCTTTTGGAAAATTCTTGTTTTCGCCGGGTCTCAGATGTAGAAAAAGAGACGCGGATTCTTCTTCTCCGAGTGTTGTAACCAATTTTTTGCTCTTTTCATACATATCGATCATGGGAACTCCTTGTTTTTTGGCGACATTTCGGGCCAGATCGAGATATTCCCCATGTGAATCCATAAATAGCCCATTCTGGTCGAATCGCCTTCTGACAACTGACGTGCAGATAATCGGAGTCGCTCCTTTCGCTTTCGCTTTTTCTACAAACATTGTGAAGTTTGCAACATATTCTTCAGGAGTGGTGTATCGATCCTTTTTCTCTATGGAAGCATCATTGTGACCGAACTGTATAATCAGATAGTCTCCCTTTTGTATATTATCGATAACTTGTTTCCACAAACCTTCATTAATAAATGATTTTGAACTCCGTCCGTTTTTTGCGTAATTATCAACTATGATATTGTGATCGAAGAAAATTGGCAATAACTGTCCCCAGCCTTTTTCAGGAAAGGGTTCGGAAACAGAATCTCCTGAAATACTATCTTTTACTGTCTTAAACAAAAGCTTATCTGCCATTGTAGAATCTCCTATCATGAAAATTCGTTTTTGAGAGAAGACAGATAAGCAACATATAATAAAAACTGAAAATAAGATTATCTTTTTCATAGGTTTCACTATTTTTCTTCTTTTATTGTTTTTCATTTCGATAAGGGATTCCAGTTATCACAGCCACTTAGTACATTTTCCAATGTATATTCTTTAGCTTCTGCTGAAGATAAGACTTTAGACCACTTCACCCGTTTTGAGGTATCAGCTCCCGCGCCCTTGTTGTTATACTCCATATAGCGGGCAGTCTTTTCGTTTTCCGGATTGCGCCAGTTTTCCCATCCTTCCGGTCTGATCTTTGGTGGTAATGTACTGTTCATAAAAAGAGTCATGGCATAAGCACGCCACGGACGTCCCAGATAAACAGCCGGAACATTTTCGGCGACAGTAATTGTACAATGGTTGAAAATATATCCGTATTTAATATTCTGTGGAGTATTTGCCGCTGTGATATATGAGTCTTTTTTGCAGTGGATTGTACAACCTTCGAACCATGTAGTCGCAGGCCCGAAAATGAAATCGGTAGTACCTTCGATATAGCAGTTCTCGATATACTGCCTTGCTCCGTCACGCCCTGCGTATAAAGTGTCCTGATGCCCTGATAAACGGCAATTACGAAGTATGACACGGTCGCCCTCGATATGCAATGCTACCGCTTGTCCTAATTCTTCGGAAGAGTTCTCTATTGTCAGGTTCTCCAGTATGATATCATTTCCGCTCAATAAGAATGTATAAGTCTTGAAAGTACCCATCTTATTGATATTGGCATGATCGTCGTAATTGATTACTGTCTTATCCCTGTCTTCCCCTATCATTTTTATATTGGTGACATGTGGGGGTATAACAAGTTTTTCCTTATAAATCCCGTTCTTGATACGTATTGTGATCTGTCCTCTCGGATCGGCTGTACGCACGGAGTTGATTGCCTCTTGTATATTGCGAAAGTCTCCTGCTCCGTTACGGTCTACAATATATTCTGTCTTCTCTTGTGCTAGCATATTAAGGGAGAAAAGTGTAAGACAGATCAGCATTATTTTTTTCATCCTTTTACTTTTTTTCAATCAGACTGTTTAAATATACTTCAAGATAAGTATAGCCTTCTTCATTCAGATCGTTCGCCAACTTGCCCGGATAGTGCTTTTCCATCCATTTGTCGGGTATGCCGTCTATATCCGGGTCCACAATGACAAGAGTTGGATCGTATGTATATACATCCCATCCACCGACATCATTTTGAGTATCTATTAGTCCGGGCTTAGTTCCGGCATTATGTGACGCCCTCTTGGGAGCTAAACCTTTTTTTACTTCATTAATTACACGGGCATCGGTCTTATCTCTTTTATAAGAGGCTCCGGCATGCGCCAATACTTTTTTGTAAGCTGTTTCAGCATCGTCGGTCGCCACAAACGGTACTTCAAAAGGCATATATGAAACCAGTTCCTGAATATCTTTTGTTTCGGGATTCGGTTGAAGTCCAAGATAATTATTCTTAGTTACCTTTTGGTTGCCGAAAACGAAGTTGCCATTAAGATGGAAGGTTCCCCAGACCCCTTTTGCCTGCTTGTTTACTCCTTCATCTGCATTCGGCGCAAAAACGCGGCTACGATTGGAGGAAGTAGGAGCCGGCTTGTAATAGTTGTTGACAAAATTGTACCTGCCTCCTTCTCCTGCGTATCCGCTGTTACTTCCCCAATTGTATATCACATTATTCCTGAAATCGACCAGCTCGAGTTCCGCCTGGTTGCTATACCTGCTTCCACACATACGTGGATTGCGGCTGTCGTGGTGTGCTAATAAGTTATGGTGATAAGATGCTTTTTTACCTCCCCAGATAGCTCCGTAGCCATGACTACCTTTCTCGTGTACAGAAGCCCGGAGGCTTTCTGATATAATACACCACTGCATAGTAAAATTTTCATTGTCATAGAAAGAAGAACACTCATCTGTGCCCCAGCTCATGGAACAATGGTCTATTATAAGATTCTTATTGCGCATTCCATAGAATGAATCATCCTGTACTCCCATCAGGTCTCCCAGACGGAAGCGCATATAACGAACAATAACGTTATCTCCTTCAACCCGTACAGGATAATCTGCTATACAGATTCCATCACCGGGAGCACTTTGTCCGGCGATAGTTGTACTGTCTGAGATTGTTAACTTTGATCTTAAATGGATGATTCCTGCAACCTTGAATAATATTGTTTTCGGTCCCGGTCTCTTTAAGCACCAGCGAAGAGAACCTTCCTGTGTTTTCTTATTGCCTGCCAGGGTGTCCTCAAGCGTATTTACGTAATATACTTTGCCTCCGCGGCCTCCGGTAGTATACATGCCTCCACCCTCGGCTCCGGGAAAGGCGGGAGTTTGAGCTCCCATATACAGAGAACCCAGTAACCCAACTAAAAACAATGCCAGTTTATTCATCTGATTTCTAATTTATTTATCAAGCATAATGCTTAGCATAATAAATGGCCCTACTGTTTTAGGGTCGTTATCTCTTACAGGTTCATTTATATAGTATTCGTAGCTTCCGTCACGATAATTCTTTTCCCCTCCCAGTCCAGCCACAGCACATCCGTCCGTAACGGATATAGTATTTTGCCTTAGCTTCTGCCGTGAAGACAGATGCTAAGGACAAGAATACCAAAAGGATTTTTACCTTCATAAACCTAACCTTCTTTATTTAACCTTGCTTACTAAATCCTTATTCAAACTTGCGGGTAATTTTATGTTTTTATTTTCGCCGCTTATATTTACCACTTCTTTCAGAGTAGCGGGGTATTTAAATTCAACCAATTCAAAGTCACTCACATTTTTCAATATCAATGCCGGGCCTTGTTTTGGTATTATATTTACATTTTTGAAATGGATATCTTTCGATTCAACCAGTTCCGCGCCTAACGTCGCCGATATTGTTACATTCTCTACATTGATGTTGGAAATCTTCATTTCGGGTAACCCATTGAAGAACATGGCACGACGCGCATTACGTGAGGTCAGATTCTTAACGTGAATGCTTCTGAAAGAAGGCGTCGTTTCGTCTACATCAGGGACTGTTTCGTCAATAGGCATTTCATCTCCGTCTTCTAACGATTCCGAGGCGGACTTACCTTCATAATATAGGTCGAAAAGGAATGATTCTGTCGTAATATCAAACATATTGATGTCTCTGATATAGATGTTTTCTACCACTCCTCCGCGTCCCCGGCGGCTTTTGAAGCGAAGGCCTACATCTGTTCCCAGAAATTGGCAATTCGATACAGAGATATTCCGTACACTACCCGACATTTCGCTGCCGACAACAAAACCTCCGTGTCCCTGAAATACTTTACAGTTATCGATCAATACATTCTCTGTAGGACGGTCGCGACGCCGTCCGTTTTCATCTTTTCCCGATTTTATACAAATAGCATCGTCTCCAACATCGAAAATACTATTCACTATAATCGAATTTACACAAGATTCGAGGTCTACCCCGTCTCCATTTTGCGCATAGCCGGGATTGCGTACATAGACGTTATCAATAATTACATTCTCACACATTAAAGGGTGAATATTCCATGCCGGAGAGTTTTCAAATAAAACGCCTTCAAGAAGTACATTTTTACATTCGATAAAGCTAACCATTACAGGTCGTAGAAAGTCTTTAATTTCCATCCATTCTTCCTCAGATAAAGTTCCTGTAGGGACGTTCATGTCGCTACGTTCAAGACCTTTCAGGGAGCCTTCGGATGGAAACCAATAGTTGTTGTCTTTAACAACTCCCCCGGAACTAATAACTTTTTTCCAGTGTATTTCCGTGACCTTGGCTTTCTTCAGAGGACGCCATGCTTCACCCGAGCCGTTTATCGAGCCTTCGCCTGTTATTGCTATGTTTTCGAGATTCCGAGCTGAAATCGGGGACTGGCAACGGCGTGTATCGAGACCTTCGAAGATAGTATTTACGAGCGGATATAAATTAAAATCTGCTGAAAACAAAATCAAGGCTCCTTTTTCGAGGTGAAGATTGATATTCGACTTGAATACTATCGGGCCTGTATACCACACCCCTGAAGGGACATTGAGCGTACCTCCTCCTTTCAGGGAAAGGGCATCCATGGCTTTGGCAAAAGCTTCGGTGTTTAATGTAACTCCATCCGGCGTGCCTCCAAAATCGCTTATGGATACTTTGTTGTCAGGAAATACAGGTCGGTTTATTTGCGGCATCTGAAACGGTATATCCTTATACAAATAGGTATAACGATCATCTGCCTTTGCTTCATTTATTGTAAAAAATATACAAATAAGAGGGAATAATATTCTTGTCAATATTCTCATGTCTGTTTTTTTTGAAAAAGAGTAAAGGTTGAAAAGCCTTTACTCTTTTCTTTCAATTAGTATTTGATTATTTTATCCATCTAGGGTCACCCGCTGTTACCATTACATTTCCAACAGTGAAGTCACCATTGGCTGCATCTGCGAATTGAGGGTTAAGCTCTGTTGCAGAACATTGAGTAGGATTAGTATATAAACCCACCCACAGTTGATAGCAATTATAGTAAACATTAGTTGAATAAGTTGCAGTAGCAGTCATATTCGCCGCATTTCTACAGAAGTTACCGGCAGTAGTAAATGTAGTTGTCGCATTTCCTGTTTCTACAAAAAGACAGTTTTTAACCTGGAACGTACTACCTGCATTAATTCTGAATAGCCCATGATTATTAGTGTTGTCGTAGTTTGATATTTTGTAGAATGTACAGTTGGTAAACGAAATTGCACCTGCTGTTGCCTGCATCCGCAAGAATGTACGGAATCCGTTATAAAATGTAGTGTTCTGCACTGTCATTGACCCTAGTGTACCTCCACGTAAATCTATACCATCTCCACCACTGCCTTCTATATTATGGATCAGACTGTTTGTAATAGTAAAACTACCAATTTTACCTGCTGTGTTGTTATATATCAATTGATCTTTATAGTTGCTTATATCACAATCATCTATAGATAATGTTTTGAGGTCACAACCTGAAAGTATATTGAAGAATTGGGATAATTTGGCTATTGTAGGATCTTCATCCCCACGGAAAGTAAGCGATTTTAACTCCAGAGAATTAACGGAAGAGCCGCAAGTAAGTTGTCCGTAGATAATTGGTTTGTCACTTGGTTTATATCCACTTATTTTGACTGACTTAGTAATCTGATAAGTACCCAGGCTAAAAGTCCCCGATATAATAACAAATTGATCTCCTTCATTAGCCGCATCCAGTATTGCAGCAAGGTTATCCCCTTCTTCTATGGCAGTTGCACCACCTAAATCCAATAACGTTGTAAATTCTATTGTTCCACGGGTCTTAGTACCATTTTTCATTACGGCAGTATATTTTGTATCACCCGTCAATCCGGTGATAGTTGCAGCACCTGCCGCAATTTCAGTAGCAGTTACAGTATGCTTAATATCCCCCGGAGTTAAAATAATCTCTGTGCCAACTTGTCCTGCGGACCAGCGAAGAGTTACTTCTGTTGCCTTTAATTCTTCAGGATCAATTGGCTGGAATATTTGTTCAGCATTTGTCTTCACCGTGCCACTTGCCCATTTTGAATCCGAGATAGACGCACCGACAGCTTTGATACGGATAGAATAACTTGTTTCACCGTCCAATCCGGTTATTGTATAAGGATTGGTAACAGTGCCATTTGCAGTAATACCATCTAAAGTCATGACAGGAGTTCCTTCAAAGTTAAGATCTCCATTTGCAAATACTTCTATTGTATAGCTTTCGGCATTCTTTACAGAACTCCATGTAAGCAGAACATTTGTCCTGTTAGCTATCTGCAATTTAAGATCTGATGGCGTAAACAAACGATCGTAATCGATGCTTGTGATTTCGTCATCCGGTTCCGAGCATCCCGGCAGGATTATCATCAACGATAGTCCCAATATATAAAAGATATTCTTTAGCTTATTCATAATCTGCTCTTTAATAGTGGTAAATTAATCATTTGTCAGCATTCCGTTGCTGGAAGCTATAAAAGTCTGCCAAATAGGCCAGAATTGGTTTTGATCAGGATTTTTCTGATACAGGCCGTCTATCAACTGAGGAGACAGTTTATCCACTCCTTTGTCATCGGTTCCAAACCATTGCGTCCTGTTTCCGTAAGCCAACGCTTCACCGGCAGTGTCGGTGTCACCATGATTTAATCCGTAGATAACCAGGTTCTCGCCGTCGTTTTTCCAATACAGATATTTAGGAAGATCGGCATAAACACCTGTGCGGTTAGCTAGCGCTGTCATTTTTGTCTTAGCTTCAGCCAGTTTAGCGCCCAGCAGATTCCAGCGGATCAGGTCGGCCTTGCGCAGGCTTTCTCCTGCAAATTCAAATGCGCGTTGATCTACAATAGCTTTCTGGAACGCATCCTTGCTAGCCGTAGCAGCTGTCATATAAGCTGTGGCTTTAGCAGCAGGGAGAGCACGGTCTACGATTGGCTTCATATATTGAGCTGCATTTGATGGCCCTTCCAGATAGTTGATTGCTTCGGCAGCCATCAGGTAAACATCGGCAAGACGCATATATTGCCAGTTCACGCCATCATCATTCGTTGAAGTTACGCGGCGAGCCATCCACTCGTAGCGTAATTTGCCGAAACACCATGATTTCAGAGAACGAAGTTGTTGTATACTCGGATTTGAGCTGGACCAATCATAAGGCACACAGGTAATATCACGGCGTACATCTTCCCGGTCATAGTCATAGAACAGAGTAGGCAGTGGTCCGTTCACACCACCTTTATTCTGTGCGGTGTATTGATCCACACTATTATGAAGCACACCAAGAGTGAAGACAACACGTCCACGGGCAGGCTCATTATTGAATGGGATTTCCCACAACGATTCTGCTCCGGCAGTCACATTGTCTTTACACAAGTTCAAAAAGTTATCCTTAAATGCACCCAGCTTATTTGCCTCACGATTTATAACATCCAAACATTCTTCTTTGGCTATAGTATACATTTTATCCGGGCTTAGTTCCGGGTCGGTACTTAAACGTACACCATCCTTGCGTTGGCTGTACCCTCCGGCATAGAGCGCCACACGGGCGCGGAGACCTTTTACAAAGGCAGTACTTACTCGTTCGGTAGTTTTTGTTACTGCTGTTTCATTTGGCCATGCCACTAGTGATTCAGCTTCTTTCAGATCGGCAAGTAATTGTTTGTAAATCACATCTCTGTCTGCTCTTGGAAGATATAGCGTTTCAGAATTAATCGGCTCGAAGCGTGCAGGAATATCTCCCCAACCTTTCACCAAATCCAGATAAAGCACCGCCCGCAATGTAAGAGCCTCTCCCAGCAATTGTGCCATGCCGGGATCGTTTGCCACATTCCCATAAGCGCGTAATCCGCGGATGCACAGATTGGCGCGTTCTATACCTCCATAGAAAGAAGCCCATGCATTATCCGGAGTGTTCATCTGTGTATTTTCAGGGCGCGCGGCATATCCGGCAAGTTCGTATTTACCATTATCGGCTAAACCCGCTCCGTTTATAGGCATATTGTTAATCCATTCCACATCCGAATTAATTCCGTAATATGGCAGGAAGCGCCCCCTGTATGAGTTTACTTCAGCAAATGAGTTGCAGATACCAATGATAGCAGGTTCGGCAAGAGCATAATTTGAGTATAATACGGATTCGTCGGTAGCGGACTGTGTCGGGGCATCCAGGTCGCAGGACGAAAATGCGCTTGCAAACAACAAAGCCAAAATAGATTTATATATATTTTTTTTCATTTCTGTTTCGTTTTTTATTTTAGAAATTCAAATTAAAGCCTACAACAAACTGGCGGCTCTTCGGATAGGCCGAATAGTCTACACCCGGACTCAGATTTGTTTTACGCATAGTTGAAACCTCAGGGTCGAATCCGGAATAGCCTGTTATACAGAGCAGATTATACCCGGTAACATAGAAACGCAGGCTCTGGATACGGGCCTTGCTTACCAGCGACTTAGGCAATGTATAACCCAATGTCAATGTATTCAGGCGTAGGAATGAAGCATCTTCTACAGCCCAATCGCTGAATATTCTGTTTTGTGTCAACGGAGACCACATGGTTGTGTTTTTATTCATTTCCGCCAGTTCCGCCGCGTCATCGGAGATTGTTCCGTCGGCACGAAGGTTTGTCCAACGATTACCGCTTGCCATTGTTGAAATCATATTACGATAATCAAATTTACCGGTCTGCGTATATTCAATCTTATTTACGTTGTACACATTATTTCCGTAATTCCAGTTGAAAGCAGCGGAAAGGTCGAAACCATACAGGCGGCCGTTGATAGTGAAACCACCGGTATGTAGCGGATTGGCATCTCCAATCACTTCTTTTATCAAGGTCGTGGTTCCGTCTTCCCCAACAGTTCCTTTCAATTTCATGGAACCCGGGCGGATCTTTCCCACAGCGGAAGATGAATTAACGACTCCCGGTTTCAATACCCATCCTTTCACCGGATCATAGCTTTCAAAATCGCTTACTTCGTATCTACCGTCAGCACGGTATCCAATCATTTCACCTAGCGATCCGCCAACGGCTACACGAAAATCTTCGTTGATTTCGGAAGACGCCCATCTTGAAATCCAGTCAAAATCATTCATTATACCAAGCGACATGATTTTATTTTTATTAAATCCGATATTGGCGCTTAATGTCAAGCCATAGTCTTTCTTATTAACGGCATTCCAGTTTATAGTCGCTTCAAAACCTGAATTACGGGTCTCGCCCATGTTGCGGTACTGGCCTGCATAACCTGATCCGGCTGTAGGGAACATAATCAACAAATCTTTGGTTGTATTGATGTAAGCATCGAGTGTTCCGTTCAATTTTCCGTTCCATAAGGTAAAGTCCAGTCCGAGATTACGGGTAACAGTTGTTTCCCATTTCAGGTCGGGATTAGCCATTACCACAGTGCCATCGTCGTCTTTCGACGGCGCCCAATAGTTCGAAAACCCGTTTATCCATGCCGAACCGGCAACGGAAAATGTCTGTATCATTACTCCCGAAGGAATAGCGTTATTACCGGCTGTACCATAGCTCAAACGCAGTTTCAGGTCTGACAGCCAGTTTGCTGATTTTTCCATGAAAGATTCGGAAGAAACACGCCATGCGGCAGCTACCGAAGGGAAATATCCCCATCTGTTGCCATCGGCGAATTTAGAAGAAGCATCGGCGCGGAATGTAGCGCTAAGCAAATATTTATCCAGGTAGTTATAATTCGTCCGTCCGAAATAAGACAGTAATTTGTCGTCCGGATTAAAGAAATTATTTGTTTTGTTAGCCGGTTTTCCCTGAGAAGGCAGGCTCCAAGCTTGTTCCGAGTCGAATGAACGAGGGAATCCCTGCCATTCGTTTGTCAGCACTTTCGATTTCGTTACAATGTATTCGTGTCCTGCCAGAACAGTCAGGCTATGATCTTTTCCCAGCAGCTTTTCGAAATTGTAGTTGACGGTATTGGTGCTCCGGAATGTATGACGGTCTGTATTGATCAGACGGATAGCCGGATTTCCCGAGCCGTCGTTACGGGCGTAATAGGTAATCAGACCGAAGAACTTGCTATCGGAGTTTGTATAATTATCCAGACCGAGTTCAGTCTTTGTATGGAAGTTGTCAAAGATTTCCCAATCGAAACTTCCTGCCATATTCAGTGTTTTGCGCTCCTGTTTCCGGTCATTATCGGCAGTGGCTACAAGCGGTGGGTACAGGTTCCCCAATTCATCGTTTCCATCGCCGGACTCCACAGTCAGGTTAGACAACGGTATCGGCGTGTATATCACGCCATAACCCAAACGTTTATCGGTATCCAACGTACTTTTAGTATCATTGGTACCACTACCGCGTACATTCGTACCGGCATAGCGTGCCGAAAAGTCCACTGATACATTCTTTGCCGGCTTAGTGTTCAGCTTCAAGCTAAAATTATCGCGCTTGAAACCGGAACCCACCATGATCGCCTTATCGTTTACGTGTGTATAGTTGAATGAGAAGCTCAATTTGTCGCTCCCTCCGCGTATGCTAAGGCTGTGATTGAAAGTATGCCCTGTGCGGCCGAAAGTAATATCCTGCCAGTCATTATAAGGGATATTGTCATATAGGTCTATGTCCTGATAAGCTCCAAACATATCAGTATATTTTTTTTCATCATTACGCAGCCTAGCCAACTCATATTGCCATGTTGCATAGTCTTTCGGATCGAGGACATCCATTGTCTTGGCTACTTTCTTCCAGCTGTAGTATGCATCGTAACTCACGTTGATCTTTCCTTCTTTACCCGATTTAGTAGTGATCAGGATTACACCATTGGCGCCGCGGGAACCATAGATGGCAGTAGAAGAAGCATCCTTCAATACATCTATATTCTCTATATCCGTAGCCGGAACATCGCTGATAGATTCTACCGGAAAACCGTCTACAATATACAGAGGAGCGTTGCTTTGTGTTATGGAACCACCCCCGCGTACACGGATTACCATTTCAGCGTCGGGAGAACCTTCCGTAGTCGTTATCTGCACACCGGCCAGTTTGCCTGTTATCGCTTCTGCGACATTAGAAACAGGAACAGCCTGAATGGCATCCCCCTTAACGGAAGAAACAGCGCCTGTCAGGTCTTTTCTTTTCACTGTTCCGTAACCAATAACGACTACTTCATCGAGTTCGGAACTTGCGTCTTCCAATACGAAATCTATTGTATTTCCGGCTATGGGTTTTTCGTTCGGTTTCATCCCGACGAAAGTTGCCACTAATGTTTTCGCATCGCTCCCTACCGAAAGCGAGTACTTGCCGTCAATATCGGTCATGGTAGCTTTTGTTGTGCCTTTTACCGCGATAGTAACACCAATCAGAGGCTCACCTTGTAAGTCAGTCACTGTACCTTTTATTTCTTTTTGCTGAGCGAAGGCATTTTGCCCGCATAACAAGAATAATGAGATACAAATAAGAGACAAAAATCTTTTGATTGTCTTTTGCATGGTTATTAGATTTATAATTTAAAATTTTCTGTATTTATGATCTGTATTTTTTCCTTATAAAATAATATACTGTTTTCTCGATTTTGGACGCAATATAGAGATGATTTTATAAAACAAAGGGTGTTAAAATATTTTTTACAGGGGGATAAATTGACTTAACGTTGAAATTGGGGTATTTTCTGCAAAACTGATTATATTTGCACCAAATGTCGTTATCATGAAATTCAAAATAGCTATATTCGCCGCTATACTTTCTTTTTGGATACTTCCTGCCTCAGCGCAGTTAAAGTGCTTCTTTGAACATTACGGACCCGAAGATGGATTGCCTCAAAATACTGTCATGAGCATCCTTCAGGATAAGAAGGGTTTCATGTGGTTCTCTACATGGAACGGATTAGCCCGTTTCGACGGGTACGATTTTTATACTTATAAAATTCAACAGGGAGACAAATATCATATGAGGAGTAACCGTATAGATTTCATGTGTGAAGATAAATACGGCTATATATGGACTTTGCCATATGATAATGAGCCTCACCGGTTTGATCCGCGTATGGAAAAATTTATGGGGATAAGGTCGTTGAAAGGATATGAGAATTTTACATTTACGGCATCAAAAATTCTCCCTGTACCGTCGGGAAAAGTTTGGCTTCTTTCGCGAAATATGGGATGTGTTTGTGTCGTGGATTCTACGTTTAATATCGATATATTCAATGTGGAAAACGACAGGATTGATGGTAATCTGGTATATACGGTATATGAGGACAAAGATCTTAATTCCTGGATACTTACAAATAACGGATTATACAATCTTTCTCCTGACAGAAAAAATATAAGTAGTCATTTTTCCGAAAAATCGAGCGTGGAAATTTCCCAAAATTTTTATTCCGCGATGGAGGTTGGAGATAAAATATGGTTTGGATCAGATAATGGGCGAATATGGGTATATAATAAGAGGAACAAACAATTTGAATTGTTACAGACTGAATCTGAATCTGAAATCAGAAATGTGAAGAATATAGATGATAATGAGATACTGATAGCCACGCAGAATGATGGATTTTTTATTTATAATCAGACTACGAAAAAAATAACAAAATATAACACATCGAGCTTTCCGGATATGAAGGTCGATAGGATTCTGTCCTGTTATATCGACAAAGCTAAAAATATCTGGTTCGAGATGGATTATGTCGGAGTCTCTAAATTTAATCCGGAATCAGGAATCTTTAAGCATTTTGAACTAAAGACAGAAAGTGCTGTTTCTAATGTTTTTCCGTCTAATTTTTTTATTTTCGAAGATAAGGTAAATCGTTTGTGGGTACATCTCAGAGGGGGAGGATTTGCTTGGTATGATGCCGTAAATGATATGCTTATTCCGTTTTATAACGAACCTTCGTCTCCCGATTGGCGGTTTTCGAATATGATGCATACTGCTTTTTCGGACAGGCAGGGGAATTTATGGATAAGTACCCGTTCGCACGGACTGGAAAAAGTTATATTCAACAATGATGAATTTAAATCGATAATTGTCGACCCGGACATTCACTCGACTATAAATAATGATATACGAGGCATATTCGAAGATAGCCGGCAAAATTTATGGATATCGACAAAAGGAGGCAAAGTATTTGTCTATGACCGGTCTATGGCCCAAAAAGGATATTTGTGCAACAACGGGCGAATAGGATATGAAACCCCACTGAAAGGTATCACCTATTGTATTACTGAAGATAGCGCGCATAACATTTGGATAGGAACAAAAGGTGAAGGCGTATATAAACTTACTCCGAAGGGAGATACATACGGTTTAAAGTCTTATAGCTATTCTCCCGACAGTTTGTATAGCTTGAGTGATAATAGTGTATACGCGATATTTGAGGATAGCCAAAAAAGAATCTGGATAGGAACATATGGTGGAGGACTAAACCTTTTTGACGAAAAGGAAGACCGCTTTTTAAATAGCCGTAATAACTTAAAGAATTATCCTGCTAAATTCGGTTCCCAGATCAGGACAATAAACGCGGATAAATACGGGAATATATGCGTGGGTACAACATTGGGACTCATCATATTTTCTTCCCGGTTCACTTCTGTCACCGATATAGATTATAAATTTTACACCCGTACTCCTGAAAATAAGAAAAGCCTGAGTGAAAATGATGTATATGATATATGTACAACTAAGAAAGGAGAGACATATATCGCGACTTTTGGCGGAGGATTGAATAAAATCGAGGCTGTAGATAAAAACGGTTTTCCCACACAGTTCACTTCGTATACTATAAAAGACGGGCTGCCATTGGATGTTATACTCACCATCGTAGAAGATAGCAAGGGGAAATTATGGATAGCTTCGGAAGGGAATATCACAAAATTCGATCCTGAAAAAGAATCCTTTGAAACATACAGCGAGGTAAACCGGTTGATAAAAGGGCTTAATCTTTCGGAGGGCGCCAGATGGGCGACGAAAAAAGGGATTGTCTACTTCGGTTATTCCAGTGGTGTGCTATCTATCGATCCGGAGAATATACTGAGAAATACATTCAAACCTTATGTCGCGCTTACAAAATTTCAGGTTGCGAACAAACTTTTAGAGATTGGAGGGGATTCTCCATTGAAAGGATATATAGATGATATAGACTTTATAAAACTTAAACACAAACAGAATTTTATAACGATAGAATTTGTTGCCTTAGATTATGTAGAGCCTAAACGGATCTCTTATTCTTACAAACTGGAAGGATTTGATCAAGACTGGATTGTAACAAACAAACAGCGGATTGCCAACTATACCAACCTGAAACCCGGAAAATATATATTCAGGGTAAAATCTACCAATAGTGACGGTATATGGATGGATAATGAGCATACATTGACCATCGAGATAACACCTTCTTTCTGGCAAACAGGATGGGCTTATTTGCTTTATTTTATACTCATTGCCGGTATCTTGTACGTCATACTTCGCACATTATTTACTTTCTACCGATTGAGAGACAAAGTGAAACTCGAGCATGAGCAAACCGAGATGAAAACCCGCTTCTTTACCGATATATCCCACGAAATACGTACTCCGCTTACGATGATTGTTTCGCCGGTAGAAAATATAGTCGAAGACAGTAAAACACCCAATGAAATAAAATCGCAATTACAGCTTGTATTGAAAAACGCAAGCCGGATGCAAAGGATGGTTAATCAAATATTGGACTTTAGGAAAATACAGAAACAGAAGCTGAACATACAGGAAACCATGATAGGGGAGTATGTGTCGGAGATATGTAATAATTTTTCTAAAACAGCGGAATATCAAAGTATTAACCTCAAGTTTGTCAATAAATCGGGGACAGACAAGATATGGATAGATCGCGATAGTGTAGAGAAGCTTGTGTTCAATCTCTTATCCAATGCTTTTAAATATACATCCGTAGACAAGACTATTGAAGTAACGGTGGTCAGCAATAAGAAAGATAATACGGTTGCTATTCAGGTGGATGATGAAGGAAAAGGAATGAGTAAGGATGTATTGAGTAAACTGTTTACCCGCTTTGCATCTTTTAATAAAGACAAGAGTAAACCGAGTACAGGTATCGGCTTGTCTATCGTGAAGGAAGTGGCAGACAAACATCATGCTAAAATATCTGTGGAAAGTGAAGAAAATAAAGGTTCCAGCTTTACTATACTATTCCCAATGGGTATAGAGCATTTCAAAGATGATGAGAATGTAATATTCGTTTATGCCGATACACCTAAGGAGCAGGATGAAGTTCAGCAAACGCCGTTAGTCGAAAAAGTAGCAGAGATCGATCCTAAAAAGGAGATTGAAGAAGAACAACGTGAAACCATACTTGTTGTAGAAGATGATTCTGACTTGAAACGTTTTATAATCACTGTGTTAAAGCCTTTCTATAATGTGTTGGATGCCTCGGACGGAAAAGAAGGTTATGAAAAAGCGATAAGGAATATACCCGATTTTATTCTTAGCGATATAATGATGCCTGAAGTAGATGGTATAGAACTTCTTCAAAAAATAAGGATGGCTTCTGAAACCAGCCATATTCCTTTCATCTTGCTTACAGCAAAGACGGATTTGGAAAGTAAATTGGACGGGCTCGATTACGGAGCGGATGATTATATTACAAAACCATTCAGCGTCAGGTATTTGCGGGCAAGGATAGAGAATATCATCCTTCAGCGAAAACGCTTATATGAAAGCTTCTCTTTGGATAAACAGTCCACGTCTGAATTTGCTGAAACAAGGAATGAACTTGAATTGAAAATAACGTCTCAGGACGAGCTGTTTATAAAGAAAGTAAAAGAGGAAATAGAAGCAAATATTGATAACAGTGAGTTTGTTGTCGATGATCTTGCTGCATCTGTCGCCATGAGCCGTACGGTATTTTTTAAGAAACTAAAGAGCCTTACAGGTTTTGCTCCTATTGAGTTTATCCGGGATATAAAGATCAAACATGCAGCTAAACTTATAGAAACACAGCAATATACAATCAAAGAAGTATCCTATATGATCGGTATATCCGATACGAAATATTTTACCCAGTGTTTCAAGAATGTATTTGGTATCACTCCGAGTGAATATAAGAACAGTAAGAAGTAAGAATCAGGGCAGCAAAAAAATGAAGAATTAAACATTGTCCGGCGCTGGTTTTATCTATAATAGACAATTTGGTAATTTGAAAATGAGAAAATTAGCAGATTAGCAAATGGCGCGAAGCGACAATAACAGTCAACAGTCAACAGTGAACAGTGAACAGTCAACAATGGCGCGAAGCGGCAAAGGCTAACAGCTAATGGCTAATTGAGTGTAGAAGTTTGTTACTTTTTAGTTAAAAAGTTACGAGTAGACGAGATACGAGGTACGAGTTGTTGACTGTTGACTGTCGCACGTCATTGCGAGGGTTCACCCGAAGCAATCCATTAATAATCAATACTCTGGATTGCTTCACTCCGTTCGCAATGACGAAAAGGCCTTGCTTACTGATAACTGTTGACTGATGACTGTAGAAGTTTGTTACTTTTTAGTTAAATTCCGGTTTGTCATGCTGACGACAGGAAGCATCTCCTGTCTCCCGGGGATCGGGATCCTTCCCTGCGGTCAGGATGACAAAGAGGGTAGCCGCGCGAGCAAGGGGCTAACGGCTAATGGCTAACAGCTAAAAAATGAATGTGGAGTTTGTTACATTTTAGTTAAAAAGTTACGAGTAGACGAGATACGAGGTACGAGTTGTTCACTGATGACTGATAACTGTAGAGGTTTGTTACTTTTTAGTTAAATTCCGGTTTGTCATGCTGACGACAGGAAGCATCTCCTGTCTCCCGGGGATCGGGATCCTTCCCTGCGGTCAGGATGACAAAGAGGGTAGCCGCGCGAGCAAGAGGCTAACGGCTAACGGGTAACGGCTAACAGCTAAAAAATGAATGTGGAGTTTGTTACATTTTAGTTAAAAAGTTACGAGTAGACGAGATACGAGGTACGAGTTGTTCACTGCTGACTGCTGACTGCTGACTGCTGACTGCTGACTGTTTTGCCATTAGGCCCAGTTCTTTCGCTTTCTGATTGATCTTATAGGCTGATTTATTCAGCTTCGCTGTCAGTATACCCATGTCCGGGTAATGTTTGCGCAGGATATTCAGTTCCTTAGTGCGCCAGATTGTTGTTGTTGTGCTCATAATTGGTTGGCTGATTGGTTAAACAATAGACAGGTTAATTACTTTCCACCAGTTCTATCAGGCGGTTCTTCACTTGCAGCCCCTTGCCGCGTTGCGGTATTCGCTCGCCGCGGGTTATCTGCCCCACATACAGTACTGTAGTGTCGAACTCCTCGGCCACCAGCTCGTATACTGTCTTGTTCTTTTGTTTGATGAATACCGTGTCATCAAAAGGTTGTATAACGCGAGCGATAAAGCATTCTGGACAGCATGCTCTACCAATAGTGAGTTATGGGATCAAGGCCCCATGAAAGGGCGGTTGATATATGAACCTTTCGACATTTCAATAGACGAGATACTGCATCTTTACCTTGTATTAGGCAAAATAGAGCGAAATCACAGTAGTAAAATCAGTAAATTGTAAATATCTTAACATACAAATAATGGAAAACAAAAAGAAAAACCCACTATTTAAAGGCTGCTTGATTTGTTACTAAATTTTAATTGATATACAACACTTTATTTGTTAAAAGTGTATATATTGAATTGCCGATTAATTATCGATAATAACACCCCGTTATCATTAATAAATGCACTTTTTGTTATCATAACCCCCGGTAACCTTATAACCGACCAGAGGCCTCCATCCTCCGGTAAATAGACGGTTTTAACATAAATCCACCACCAAATCCACCGCTAATCCTCCAGTTTCCATTTTGATAATGGATTCATTTACAACTTATATAAATCTGTCTTTTTTTGTTTTACCCCTTAATAATTTCAGAAGTCTCGTTTGCGAAATTATCTTTTATAATGCGAATCCAATTTTCTTTGTAATCTTGTGTTTCGTCTATAAAAATGGCATCATATTTCGGCAGTTGGTCTTTATGTCCATCAAACAATTGTATATTTGAGTAAATCTGTTCGTCAAATTTTTTTCATCAATTGCACTAAATACGACTTTACCATCTTCGTTTTTTCTAAAAATGACTAGTCCTAAATATGCGTTACAGGTTTATTTAGGACTAGTCACTATATTTCTTATACAAGAGTAACTTCTATATTACGCTCGCGAATAGCATCTATAATATGAGACGGAGCATTTCTGTCGGTAATAATATGATGAACTTTATCAAAATCACAAATCTTACAGAACCCCCTTTTTCCGAACTTAGACGAATCTGTCATAATTATTATCTTTTGGGAAGCGTCAATCATTTGTTGATTGATACGAGCCTCGCTCATATCGCTCGTAGTTAATCCATAATCAAGATCAATTCCGTCTACCCCCAAAAACAACTTATTGCAAGAAAGGCTTTCCAATATATTCTGTGCATAAAACCCTATCACAGACACAGAGTTCTTGCGCATAATACCACCCAATTGAATCACCTCTATACTAGGATTATAACATAGAGCCAAGGACACCTTAACCGAGGATGTAATAACTGTGATATTTTCATTTACATTTATTTCGTTAGCAAATGCAAGGAGAGTAGTACCCGACGCTATAATAATCTTATCATTTGCTTCCAAAAGCCCATTTGCAGCTTTCGCTATCTGAGCCTTCTCTTCCATATGCATTTTTTCTTTTATATCTATATGCTTATCAGAAATTATCGAACTCAGGCTACTTGCACTTCCATGATTGCGATACAATAGCTTTTTACTTTCCAGATATTTTAAATCTTTACGAATTGTAACTTCCGAAACCTGCATCAGCTCGCTAAGTTCCTGTACTTTTACATACCCGTCTTTCTTTAACTGTTCTAATATTAATTTATGCCGTTTTGCGATATTTCCCATACTATAATTAATTTATTTATAATTGATCGGCAATTATAATGAATTATACAGACACTCTTGTTTTATATATTAATTTCTATTTAACAACATTTCTATCTTTCGATGATAAAGATACATTTTTTTTAATCAACCACTAGAAATGATACAAAATAATTACTCTTCGAAACAACTGAAAAAGTATTAATAAAACATTTGACTATCTAAAAACTTCTTCTGTCACAACTTAGTGCCAAAACATGTAAACACTAAGCGACTTACATATATCACCTCTATATTTCTATCTTTAAATATAAAAACAAGCAAAAAAGGATAAACAAAACAATTTTATTTCGTTTAGTTTCATATTTAATAAAATATCATTCATAGAACAACAATAAAATTGTTAATAATATCAAATAAGTTTCGATTTTGTTTTTTCATTTCATATCACTAATTATCTTTGTATATATATCAAAATAAGATGAAAAGAGATAATCATATAAAACAAATAGCAGACCCTTCTATCGTATGGGATATAGTAATAGTAGGAGGGGGAGCTACAGGACTTGGCGCGGCAGTCGACGCCGCTTCCCGCGGTTTCAAAGTTGTGCTTTTAGAACAAGCGGACTTCACGAAAGCCACTTCCAGTCGCAGTACAAAGCTTGTTCATGGCGGGGTGCGTTATTTGGCGCAAGGAGATGTCGGACTGGTTATAGAGGCTCTTCGTGAAAGAGGCTTGATGAGAAAAAATGCGCCACATTTAGTAAAAGACCAACGCTTCATAATAGGCAATTACAAATGGTGGGAAAAATCATTCTACACAATAGGACTAACCATATATGACATCCTCGCGGGAAAACGCGGCTTGGGCAGATCTCTACCTATGAGCAAAAAGTCTGTAATGAAAGAAATCCCTCAAGTAGAAGGAAACAATTTAAGAGGCGGAGTCGTGTATCATGATGGTCAGTTCGACGACTCCCGTATGGCTATAAATCTTTTGCAAACAGCAGCAGAACAAGGAGCCACTCTCGCCAACTATGTCAAGGTAACCAACCTTACAAAAAACGATAAAGGCGACATATCCGGTGTAACTGTTTTCGACGAGATAGGAAAAGAAAACTATACTCTGAAAGCAAAAGCCGTTATTAACGCTACCGGTATATTTGTGGACGACCTCATGAAGATGGATTCTGCCGAAAAAGACAATATCGTCCGCCCAAGCCAGGGAGTTCATCTTGTCGTCGACAATTCTTTTCTGAGGGGAGATACAGCTATAATGATACCTAAGACAAGCGATGGACGAGTAATGTTTGGCGTTCCATGGCACGGAAAAGTAGTATTAGGAACCACGGATACTCCCTTAAAAGAGTTCGTGCTTGAACCACAGGCCTTGGAAGAAGAGATTGAATTTATACTAAAAACCGCAGGACAGTATCTTGCCAAACAACCAAAAAGAGAAGACGTCCTATCTGTTTTTGCAGGCTTAAGGCCTTTAGCCGCACCTAAAAAAGGCGCAGACGGACAAAAGACAAAAGAAATATCCCGTAGCCATAAAGTAGTTATATCGGAAAGCGGGCTTATCACCATCACCGGAGGAAAATGGACTACATACAGAGATATGGCGGAAGATGTAATAAACAAGGCCATTGAAATAGGAAATCTTCCAAAAAGGGAATGCAAAACCAGGTTATTGCGCATACATGGCTACAAAGAAAATGTCGACAGATCCAATTTTAATTACGTATACGGAAGTGATTTCGAAAAAATCAAGAAACTGGAACAAGATCAGCCGGAATTAGCTGAGAAACTACATGAAAGATGCGACTACACGGCCTCGGAAGTAGTATGGGCTGTACGTGCAGAAATGGCTCTAACCGTAGAGGATGTATTGGCAAGAAGACTCAGAGCCCTATTCCTTGATGCAAGAGCAGCAATCGACATGGCACAAAAAGTAGCAGCAATAATGGCTAAAGAAATGGGAAAAAGCGAAAAATGGGAAAAGAAACAAACAGAAGAATTTGTTACTCTTGCTCAGAACTATTTGCTCGTACCTTACAAACCTCAATAACAAAACAACCAAAATCTATCACGACCATGGAACAGTATATTTTATCATTTGATGCAGGAACTACAAGCTCCAGAGCCATTGTTTTTAACAAAAAAGGAGAGATATGTTCTGTTGCCCAAAAGGAGTTTACTCAGATATTTCCTAAAAGCGGGTGGGTAGAGCACGATCCTCACGAAATATGGTCTTCTCAAGCAGCAGTAGCCGCGGAGGCCATCACAAAAATAAACATCAATGGGAAAAATATAGCTGCCATCGGTATAACTAACCAACGAGAAACAACCATCGTTTGGGATAGAAACACGGGAGAGCCCATTTATAATGCTATCGTATGGCAAGACAGACGAACTTCCGACTATTGCGACAAGCTAAAAAACGAAGGATTGCTTCCCTGCATAAAAGAAAGAACCGGACTCATCATTGATGCATATTTTAGTGCAACCAAGATAAAATGGATACTGGACAACGTAGAGGGAGCCAGAGTCAAAGCAGAGAAAGGTGAGTTAGCATTCGGGACAGTAGACTCTTGGATTATTTGGCAACTTACAAGGGGAGAGGTACATGCTACGGATGTATCAAATGCTTCGCGGACAATGCTATTCAACATAAGTACACTTGAGTGGGACGAAGATTTGCTGAAGCTATTCGACATTCCTCGAAACATGTTACCAAAAGTATGTGATTCAAGCGAAATATATGGACACACCAAAACAACAATATTCGCATCGAAAGTTCCGATTGCGGGAATTGCAGGCGACCAGCAGGCGGCTCTTTTCGGACAAATGTGTGTAGAACCGGGTATGGTAAAAAACACCTATGGAACCGGTTGTTTCATTCTAATGAATACAGGAGAGCAACCCGTGTTTTCTAAAAACAATCTGATAACAACCATAGGCTGGAGATTGGATGGAAAAACAACCTATGCTCTGGAAGGCAGTATCTTCGTAGGGGGAGCTATAGTACAGTGGCTCAGAGACGGGTTGAAAATCATAAACTCTTCTTCCGAAATAGAACAACTGGCAACGCAGGTGGCAGACAGTGGCGATGTGTATTTCATTCCGGCGCTCACAGGATTAGGAGCTCCATATTGGGATCAGTATGCGCGCGGAACTATTGTCGGTATATCCAGAGGCACAACGTCCGCGCATATAGCCCGGGCTGCTCTGGAAGGTATAGCCTACCAAACTATGGACGTTGTCAATGCTATGATCCTCGATGCCGGTGTAGGACTAAAAGAGCTGAGGGTAGACGGAGGCGCGGCTAACAATAATCTATTGATGCAATTTCAGTCCAATGTATTAGGACAATCTGTGATACGTCCCCAAACAACAGAAACCACAGCGCTAGGCGCCGCATATCTGGCTGGTCTGGCTGTCGGATACTGGGCTGATATAGATGAAATAAAGCAGCAATGGCACATAGAAACACAATTTACCCCAGACAAGGCAGTAGATATGCAACTGGCAAAAAGAAAGTGGGCAGATGCCGTTTATCGCTCACGATCATGGGCAAAATAAAGGATTCGCAAATTAACCAACACTAATATTATGGGACAAGATATTTTATTCGAATTCATTGGAACAGCTATTCTTATACTCTTTGGAGCCGGCGTATGCGCCAATGTGTCTCTAAAAAAAACACTAGGAAACAATTCGGGATGGGTAGTCATAACATTCGGATGGGGACTGGCTGTTTTTGTGGCTGCCTACATATCCTCACCCTATTCAGGTGGACACCTCAATCCTGCCCTGACTATAGGCTTAGCCGTAGCCGGAAAATTTAAAGGAAGTATATTGGGCTATATTATAGCACAAATGCTTGGGGCTATAGTTGGAGCGTGTTTAGTTTATCTTATGTACAAACCTCACTTCGATGAAGAAGAAAATCCGAACGCGAAACTAGGAGTATTTTGTACTGCTCCTGCCATAAAATCTCTCATTCCTAATTTAGCAAGTGAAATAATAGGAACATTCGTTTTAGTTTTTGGCGTATTGATGGCTGCCGGAGCCGAAATAGCAGGCCCTTTGCCCGTAGCTTTACTTATCGTCGCCATCGGTATGTCGCTAGGAGGAACAACAGGATACGCTATAAACCCCGCCCGAGACTTGGGACCAAGAATAGCACACGCCATATTACCCATCAAAGGCAAAAGAGACAGTAACTGGGGGTATGCATGGCTTCCTGTCATAGCCCCTATATGCGGAAGTGTGTTAGCGGCACTCTTATACATCCTTATTTTTAACCAAACAAAATAAAAATAACACAAAAGTTTCATTTTTATTTTATTTTTATTTCGATTTAATTTTGATATATTTCGAAATATTCGTTATTTTGTATCATAATACATTTGTTAAAATAAGTAGTATGGGATTAGCAAACCATTCAGATCCATTTGACGTAATTATCATCGGCGGGGGAGCTACAGGAGTCGGCGTTGCCCGCGATTGCTCCCGAAGAGGATTACGCTCACTATTAATAGAACGTTATGATATAGTCACCGGAGCCACCGGACGCAATCATGGGCTATTGCATAGTGGCGCTCGTTATGCGGTTACAGATATGGAATCTGCCGAAGAGTGTATTAAAGAAAATATGATTCTGAAAAGAATAGCCAGCCATTGTATAGAAGAAACAGACGGGTTATTCTTAACATTGCCCGAAGACGATATAAATTATCAGACCAAATTTGTAGAAGCCTGTTTAAAAGCAGGGATTCAGGCAAATATTATAGATCCTAAAGAAGCATTATTGCTCGAACCTTCTGCCAATCCGGCTATACTTGGGGCTGTCAGAGTTCCGGACGGATCAGTGGATCCATTCCGCCTGACCGCGTCTAATATGATAGACGCCAAAGCACATGGAGCAACTGTCTTAACTTATCACGAGGTGATAAACATGATAATAGAACAAGACAGAATTATCGGAGTAAAAGTTTTGAACCACAAAACAAAAGAAACAAAAGAAATATATGGTTCAGTTATTGTCAATGCAGGAGGAATATGGGGACAACATATCTCGGAATTGGCAGGAATAAAAATAAAAATGCTTCCGGCAAAAGGAGCCCTTCTTATATTTGGACACAGAGTGAACGGAATGGTACTTAACCGATGCAGAAAACCGGCAGACGCGGATATTTTGGTTCCGGGTGATACCATTTCGCTAATTGGCACAACATCGAGCAATATACCTTACGATCAGATAGACAATATGATTATAACCCCCGAAGAAGTAGATTTGCTAATACAGGAAGGGGAGAAACTCGCGCCAATATTAAATAAAACACGTATACTACGTGCCTATGCGGGTGTAAGGCCTTTAGTAGCCGCCGACAATGACCCTACCGGACGAAATGTGAGTAGAGGTATCGTACTACTCGATCATAAAAAGAGAGATGGGCTGGACGGATATATCACTATAACCGGAGGCAAACTAATGACGTACAGGTTAATGGCGGAATGGGCTACAAATCTTGTTTGCGAGAAACTAAGCGTAAATCAACCGTGTACTACAGCCACCGAAAATCTACCGGGATCGAGAGAAAATATAGAAGATATAAATAAAAAAATAATATCGCTGCCACATGCCCAACGAGAATCAGCAAGCTACAGACATGGGGATATGGCAGAAAAACTTTCTTCGAACACACTCTTCGACAATAGCTTAGTATGCGAATGTGAAGAAGTTTCGGTAGGAGAAGTAAAATATGCTTTGAAAGAACTTAACGTAAAAAGCCTTGTCGACTTACGACGCAGGACTCGTATAGGTATGGGAACCTGTCAAGGTGAACTCTGCGCGTGCAGAGCCGCGGGAGTAATGGGAGACACCGAGCCTTTTTGCACAAAAAGAGCAAAAGCTGATATCGCGTCTTTTCTTAACGAACGATGGAAAGGAGTACATCCTGTGGCATGGGGAGACACATTGCGCGAAAGCGAATACACAAGTTGGGTATATGAGAGCATTTGCGGATTAAGTTTACAAAAAAACGAAGACGAATGAAATTTGACACTATCATCATAGGAGGCGGATTGGCCGGACTGATTTGTGGTATTCGTCTATCGCGGCAAGGACAACGTTGTGTGATAATATCTTTAGGACAAAGTGCACTTCACTTTTCATCAGGATCTTACGATCTGTTAAATTTCCTGCCTGATGGCACAGAAGTTACAAGTCCGATTTCTGCAATAAAAAAACTTACAGAAAGCTACCCGAACCATCCGTATGCGAAGCTTGGAGAAGAAAGATTCTCTGAATTAGCGTTTTTCGCACAAAAGTACTTACAAGAAATAAGAGTACCTGTCCAAGGTTCTGCTAAAGAAAATCATTATAGAGTTACTCCAATGGGTAACCTTAAATCAACATGGTTGAGCTCCGCCGACTTCGCGACAAGCCAAAGCAAAGATAAGCTACCTTGGAAAAGGGTCGCGATATTCAACCCTATAGGATTTTTAGATTTTTATCCACGATTTATAGCAGACGAATTCCTCAAACTGGGAACAGAAAGCAATATTCATTTATTCAACCTACCCGATCTCGATCTTTTGCGAAGAAATCCCAGCGAGATGCGCTCAACAAATATCGCAAGGGTACTCGATCAGAAAAATAACTTATTAGAGTTAACCCAAGTATTGAAAAAAGAGAGCGCGGATTGTGACGCGATTGTTTTTCCGGCATGTTTAGGACTCAACGATGATATTATAGAAGTTATAAAGAAAGAAGTGGATAAGCCATTCGTCCTGATACCGACTCTGCCTCCATCCATCGTCGGAATACATACGCAACAACACTTGCACAATTTCTTCATCAAATCGGGAGGAGTATATATGCTTGGCGACAGTGTAAAAAGAGCAGAAATAGATAACAATCTGGTGGAAAGAGTTTACTCGTACAATCACGGTGATATCCCCTTTACCGGAAAGAATGTTGTACTGGCCACAGGCAGCTATTTTAGTCAAGGCCTTATAGCAACTCAAGATTCTATATACGAACCTATATTCGGACTGGACACATCATTTGCAGATAACAGGCAAGAATGGTACAGTGCCAACATGTTCGAAACGCAAGGTTATCAGTATTTCGGAGTGAAAACAAATAACAACTTTAATGGTCTGAAAAATAGCAAGCCGATAGATAATCTATATGTGGCAGGAGCCATTTTGGAAGGCTTCAACGGAATTAAAGAAGGTTGTGGCGCTGGTGTCTCGATACTGAGTGCATTACATATTGCTGACACTATTTTAAAGAACGCGAATCAGTAGCTACTATAACTACATACCGGAAAAAGATTCGCTATCTGGCTATAAATCAGCAATAAACAGATAGAAGAGGGGGAAGATGACAGATGAAAAAAACATATAAAAAGTGTATAGTTTTGTCAGGTTTTAGTTAAAATCTTATTTTATAGAAATCAACCTTTGATTCGCATGATAAATCAGCTAAAAATATGAATTTGCGACAACATAATATAAGCGAAAATAATTTCGAGCAATGTATAAAATGTACAATATGTACAGTCTATTGCCCCGTAGCCGCAGTTAATCCGGACTATCCGGGTCCGAAACAAGCCGGCCCCGACGGAGAAAGGCTCAGATTGAAAAAAGAGAACTTTTACGATGAAGCTTTAAAATACTGCATCAATTGCAAGAGGTGTGAGGTTGCTTGTCCTTCCAATGTGAAAATTGGAGATATTATACAATCGGCTCGTATAAAATACAACAAAAAACGATCTAAAGTAAGAGATTTTATATTAGCCAATACAGATCTTGTAGGTACCTTGTCCACTCCATTTGCCCCAATCATGAATCTGGCACTGGGACTGAAACCAGTAAAAATGGCTTTGGACATTACATTGGATATAGACCATCATCGAAGCTTCCCTAAATATTCTTCGGGCACATTCGAAAAATGGTACAAAAAGCAAACTGAAACCCAAAAAAAATACGAAAAACAGGTCAGCTATTTTCATGGTTGTTATGTGAATTACAACAACCCTCAACTGGGAAAAGATCTCGTAAAAGTATTTAACTCGCTCAATATAGGTGTACAATTGTTGCGTAAAGAAAAATGCTGTGGCGTAGCCCTTATATCCAACGGATTGATAAAACAGGCCAAGAAGCAGGCAGAGACAAACATCGCCTCGATAAGAGAATCGGTTATAGACAACAACATTCCGGTAGTGGCCACATCCTCTACCTGCACTTTCACCATCCGTGACGAATATCCGCACCTGTTAAACATAAGCAATGCGGATGTAAGAGACAATGTAGAGCTGGCAACACGCTATTTATATCGTCTATTCAGTACTTCAGATGTAAAGCCAAAGCTAAAAAACAAAAAAATAAAAGTCGCTTATCATACTCCATGCCATATGGAGAAACTTGGCTGGTCTTATTATTCAATCGAACTGCTCAGGTTGATACCTAATATAGAATTGACCATTCTCAATTCGCAATGTTGTGGTATTGCAGGAACTTACGGGTTCAAAAAAGAGAATTACAAAACATCTCAGGATATAGGAGACTCTTTATTCAAACAAATAGAAGCTGATAACTTTGACTATGTTGTCACCGATTGCGAAACTTGCAAATGGCAGATAGAAATGTCTACAACAAAGAAGAGTGAGCATCCTTTGTCTATCATTGCTCAAGCTATCGAATGATTGTAAAATCATACAGATATTTCGAATATGCTTTCGCGCATGAGTAACTGTTCAAAACATAAATATTCGAATTACAATCAGATGTAATAACCCAAAGAAGAATCTTTAGATATAGCTTACACGCACAAATCACACTAAAATGCTGTATCACAAATACATAGAAACAAAAGGAAGAAAAAGAAAGAATTCGAAATAAAAAAAGATATTTACAAGCAAGAATGTTTGCTAAAAGACTTTAAAATTAGTATATTTACTATAAGAGCAGAAAAAGCAAGCAGACAATGGAGTTTAAAGTTTCTGTTTTACTTTTCATTCTGTTTTGCTTATTTTAGAAAACATTATAATTAACTTTATAAAAAAGCATGTTATGACAAAGACTTATAACTTAGACAATTCTCAGAATTCCAACATAAGAGAATATAGATTTGATATACAACAAGAAGCAATGAAAGAACTTTCTCCTACTTATTCCGAAGTATTAAGAATATTAAGAGAGGCTTTTAGCTTAGTAGATATAACTCAAATCGTTAAGAAAATATAGTTACCAATAGAGTACAGATTTTTTTTACTACCTTATTTAAAGGCAGTAACAGAATATTTATACCTCAACGTTGAGACTACTCACAAAGAGCCTTCCTGCTTAATCTAAAATAGGCAGTACTATTTTGGAAGCCAGATCTGCCTGATGATATATCCTTACAACAGACTTGACAAAATCTTCTTTCGAATAATTATATATATTTACAAATTGCTGCGGATTTCTGTCTACAAGAGGAAACCATGTACTTTGTATCTGAATCATGAGTTTATGTCCTTTCTGAAAGGTATGGGCTATATCAGCCAATTCGAATTTCACATTTGAAGGAACAAAGGGGGTAAAGGCTTCAGGAGTTAAGAAGTTATTACGGTAGCGCCCTCTCATAACATCTCCTCTTACCATCATCTGATACCCACCCATCACAGTTTTCTTATCCAACTGACTGCATATATCATTATCATATTTAAAGTCATCGGGGAACACATCTATAATCTTCACTATGAAGTCGGCGTCAGTAGTAGATATAGAAGCTTTCAGATCAACAACGACAGGTCCTGCCAGCACAAGGTCTTTCGATAGAATATCTGTTTCGAAAACAACAACATCCGGCCTTTGAGAAGCAAAACGTTGATCTGCGACCATATACTCTTTGGGGCGACTACGCCCTATTTCATTCAGAAAAGGCACAGGTGCGGACGGGTCGGAGACATATTCTGAGAAAGAGTTTCTCTCATAAGGTTGCTCAAAAGAAAGCCGCCCCCCTAACGATAAATAAACATCTGTTGTTTTCATACCTACCGGTGGCCAGCAATCAAATTCTTTCCATTTATTTTCACCTGAGAAAAATACAACAGCATCCTTTATACTATCAAGATTTCCTTTACCTTTCAGATAGTAATTAAAGAAAGGCATCTCTACATCATGCTGGTAATATTCTGCCGTATTAGATCCAAAACAAATATCTCCCAAAGATGACACATTCACTCCAGTCCATGCTCCATGCGACCAAGGGCCAATAACCAACCGACAATGTGCATCTTTTGATTCTTGCTTAATAGTTCTATATGTATGCCATGTTCCATAACCGTCTTCCGCATCAAATAGACCGCCCACTATCAGCATAGGCACTTTAAGACCAACACACGCCTTTTTGGCACTCCTACTCTGCCACCATCCATCGTAGTCCGGATGATCCATCATATCGTTCCAAAAGGGAATACTATCCCCAAAATACCTGGAAAGATTTTTCAGGGTTCCCGTTTTTAGGAAGAAAGAATAACTATCTGTCTTATAAAAGCTCCGCTTACGGGGGCCTTGTTCTGTCGGATAAGGTCGCTTATGACCGAATCCGTCAAAAAAACGGAAAGCATCCATCATCATAAACGCTCCGTTGTGGTGAAAGTCATCTCCCATAAACCAATCATAAACGGGAGCCTGCGGACTTACAGCCGCTATGGCTGGATGCATGGAAGCCGCCGCCATTGTAGAATAAAATCCGGGGTAAGATACACCAAAAACACCTACACGTCCATTATTATTAGATATGTTTTTCACAAGCCATTCGACAGTATCGTACGCGTCACTAGCCTCATCTATATCTCTATTATTTTGTTTTTGAGTAATAAAAGGCCGAACATTCTCAAATTCTCCTTCACTCCTCCATTTACCTCTCACATCTTGGACAACATAGATGTACTCCTCTTTCAAATATTCATATAGATAACTATCCCACAAAGCCTCCTTAAAAAATGAAACTCCATAAGGCTTACATGAATAAGGAGTGCGGGTTAGAAGAAACGGATGCTTCTCTCCTCTATCCACAGGAGCATACACAGCAGTGTATAAATGAACTCCATCTCTCATCGGAATCATATATTCACTTTTTACATAATTATCCCGAACCCATGTTTCTTGAGATGTTTGAGCACAAAGCAACACAGGCAGTATAAAAAGTATATTCAATACGGACAGCTTCAAATTCATAACATTAGATATTTTTATACAAAAGAACAAACATTTAACCGAAAAGCAAAATAAGCAACCATACTAATGAGTGTTCTTAACATATTTGAAACACAATTTATTTAATTCGAAATATTTATGTTTTGATTTGAAATTTTATTATTTTTACAGACAATTATACAGAAAGGACGTTTTGAATCATATCAGATTAAACATTAAAACAAATAACATGAAGAAGATATTTCTGGTTGTAGCTTGTTCTACACTTCTTTTAGGCTGTAAAACAAGGGAGAATATAGCAAACGACACCAAGTCCCAACCGATCTTTGATACAGAGGCTCACAGAGGAGGAAGAGGTCTTATGCCTGAAAACACAATACCTGCCATGATAGACGCTATAGACAGGGATGTAGTGACATTAGAGCTCGATCTTCAAATATCTAAAGATAAAAAAGTAATCGTATCACATGATCCATACTTCAACGACAAAATAACAACCACTCCTGAAGGCAAATTCTTAACAACCTCGGAAGCAAAGGAACGGCTCTTATACACCATGACATACGACAGCATACAAAAATATGATGTCGGTATAAAAAACAACCCCGATTTCCCTCAAAAGAAAAGTATCGCGGCATCTAAACCTTTACTTTCAGACCTGATAAAAGCTTCGGAAGAGCACGCTCGTGGAAAAGGAAAATCAATGCTTTACAACATAGAGATAAAATCATCTCAAACAGGAGACAACATCAACCATCCGCCTGTGGAAGAATTTGTAAACCTCGCCATAAAAACAATTACAGACAATGGTATCCGAAACAGAACAGTTGTACAATCTTTCGACATGAGAGCCCTACAGATTATACACAATAAATATCCGGATATAAAGACTTCTTTACTTGTCAGCAAGAAGGATAAGGAAAGCGCGAAACAACAATTTGAGACGCTAGGCTTCATCCCTCACACTTACAGCCCGGAATACACAATGGTCACCGAAGAAATGATTCAGTATTGCCATTCAATAAATGTAAAAGTTTTGCCATGGACAGTAAATACAATTAGCGAGATAAAACAATTGAAGGACATGGGTGTCGACGGAATCATCTCGGACTACCCAAACTTATTCAAGGAATTATAATATAAAAAAGAAATCATTTATTAAAAATAACACCTATTATTATTTTATTTCGAAAAAATTCGTTTCTTTGTGAATGGCTTTCGATTTAATTTCGATAAGATATTCGTGGACTTTTTTATCATATGTACTAATAAGCTTAAAACAATACCAATTTACGATTAATATCATGTTCAATTTTTTAAAACCACCAGCACACAAAGATCTATTATCCGACGAAAAAATAGACAAAGAGTATAAAAAATTACGCTTACAAGTCTTTTTGGGTATATTTATTGGTTATGCCGGATATTATTTAGTAAGAAAAAACTTCTCGTTAATAATGCCCGACCTTATAGAAGAAGGTTCCTCTAAGGCTGCTTTAGGTATCGTCCTTTCGGCGGTTTCGATTGCCTATGGTATCAGTAAGTTTATTATGGGAAGTGTTTCCGACAGGAGCAACGCCAGAATATTTCTTCCTTTAGGGCTTCTTCTTTCAGCTCTAACTCTTGTTTTTTTAGGGCTGATACCTGTTCTAACTTCATCCGTAGTAGTTATGTTTATTCTATTTTTCATGAACGGATGGTTTCAGGGTATGGGATGGGCTCCTTGCGGACGTGTAATGGTACATTGGTTTTCAATCAAAGAAAGAGGGACTAAGATGTCTATTTGGAATGTAGCTCATAATGTTGGCGGAGGGATAATAGGTCCTCTGGCTATTTTAGGGGTTGCTATATTCGGAGACTGGCATAGCAAATTATATTTCCCTGCCTTTGTAGCTATTATAGTTGCATTCATAGCCTATTTACTCATCAGAGACACCCCTCAATCATGCGGTTTACCAAACATAGAAGCTTATAAGGATGATTACCCAGCCGATTACTCTAAAAATCAGGAAGAAGAACTAACTACCAAAGAGATATTTCTTAAATATGTATTAAACAACAAATTACTCTGGCTTATTGCCTTTGCTAATGCATTTATATACCTGGTACGATATGGCGTATTAGACTGGGCTCCGGCATATCTGGAAGACGCCAAAGGGTTTTCTGTCAAAGAATCAGGATGGGCCTATTTTGCATATGAATACGCAGGCATACCGGGTACTCTTCTCTGCGGATGGATTTCTGATAAGATATTTAGAGGAAGACGTGCTCCAGCCATTATTATCTATATGCTATTAACTATGATTGCAGTAATAGTATACTGGAAGAATCCGGCAGGAAACATTATAGTTGATAATATCGCGCTTATTGCAATTGGATTTCTCATCTATGGCCCTGTAATGTTGATAGGAGTACAGGCTCTAGACCTTGTTCCTAAAAAAGCTGCCGGTACAGCTGCCGGACTAACAGGATTCTTCGGATATTTTCTCGGAACATCGTTATTCGCGAATATAGGCTTAGGGTTTGTAGTAGAACATTTATCGTGGGACTATATGTTCATCATTCTTGTTGGAGCTTGCGTTTTATCTATTCTGTTTACCGCGGCTACATGGAATAAGGAAAAAGCAAGGCTTCAAAGATAAAAAAACACATTATTTAACCAATTCTTAATTAAATCTAAATTACCATAGAATAAAACTTTTCTTATTTTGTGCTCATTAAAAAAGAAAAGCGATGCACTTAAAACAAGAATTTAATTCATTTAATCTAAACGGAATACTATGAATGTTTTTATTTTCAGCTGGAATCAATCCAAAAGAGGGATAAAACTGGTACTATTACTCTTCATTATCATGGGGAGCATAATTTCAGTTTATGCCCAACAAAACAGATCAGTATCCGGGATAATAGCCGACCCGGAAACATCAGAACCATTAGTTAGCGCGACAGCAGTCATTGAGGGGACTAAACATGTCGCAGGTTCAATGAGTGGCTTTATTTTTAATAGTGCGCTCTAAACGCCTATCCCTATAAGAAAATATACTTTTAAATTATTGAATTGAGTGACATGAAAAATAGTAGTTTTAGAAATATTGAAATATATTTATTGTGGTTGGTACTAGTCTCCATTTTATCGTTGTGTGGTTGCAAGAGTGGGAACGGTATAGGAGAACCTACGGATGATTTTGATGTACGGATTAACCTTCCGTCCTCAATTGATATTATCAAAGGTGATGAATATGTCTTTATAGGACAAGAGAACGTTGGACTAAAAACATCCGACTCATTCATTCTGGAGTCGGGTGGTATATCTTACATTTGTCCTATCACCGCTGTTACATCCACAAACTTTACTGTAAGGATTTCCGATGAATGTGAAACAGGTAATTACAATGTTTACATTAAAAGGAATGTACAGAAGAAGTCTATTGGACGTATATATATTAATGTTGTTGATTTTTTGTTTACGCCGGATGAAGGCACTACGATATATGGCATCGTTAAATCGGAAGAGGGTGGCGTGAAAGATGTCGTGGTTTCGGATGGTGTAGAAGTGACCACTACAAATGAAAAAGGTATCTATCAACTCAAGTCCGCGAAAAAAAGAAATTATGTCTTTATCTCTGTTCCGAGCAATTACGAAGTCCCTTCTTCAGGAGTGCTTCCTTTGTTCTCTCAGACATTAAATGGCAATGCTAACACGGCGGAACGAGTAGACTTTACTCTCAAGAAGGTTACCGGACAAGATACTTATAAAGTCTTCATGCTTGGAGATATGCACCTTGCCGATCGTACGAATGATATTAATCAATTTAAGGATTTCACAACCGACTTGAACAATTACCGTAATGCTCATCCAAGTGAGAAAATGTATGCGATTACGCTGGGAGATATGACGTGGGATTTGTATTGGTATTCAAATAAGTATTTTGAGCTTCCTAATTACCTGAATACCATTAACGGTCTTATTAAGAATTTACAGATATTCCATACTATCGGTAATCATGATTATGATTATAAGACAACGAACGATTTTAGCGCGGAGAGCAAATATATGAGTTTCATTGGACCGACCTATTATTCCTTTAATATAGGGAAGGTACATTATGTTGTCTTGGATGACATCGATTGCAACAATTATGATGGAACAGATTCGCGTAATTATTCAAAAAATCTTTTTGCTGAACAATTGACTTGGCTAACAAAAGACCTCTCTTATATTAGCAAATCCACACCGCTGATCATCGTGATGCACGCGCAAGTATTCTATCCTATAGAATCCGGTGATGATTTCAAGATTGATCATGATGTGATTAGTACCAATCAGCTTTTTAATATTGTGAAGGACTATAAGGTGCATTTTGTGACAGCACATACGCATGAGATCTTCAATGTAACGCCTGAAGCCACTATTGTAGGCGGGAAGGAATTCTTTGAACACAACTCGGGAGCTATTTGTGCCTCATGGTGGTGGTCAAACTACTTAACTCAGGGTGTTCATATTAGTCCTGACGGCGCCCCGGGCGGATATGCTATTTGGGATATTTCCGGTACAAATATTCAATATCTCTACAAGAGTACGGGATGGACGCAGGATTACCAGTTTCGCAGTTACGACCTGAACAATGTGAGCTTCTCGTTGGCCGATGTTCCGTTGATGCCTTCCAATATCTCCAGCACCGTTAAAAATAAATATATGCAGTATGTCAATGCATATCCGGCAAACAACAATAATGAGGTACTGATAAATATCTGGAACTGGAACCCGCGCTGGACATTGACGGTGACTGACGAGTCCGGAAAAAATCTGACTCCTATAAAAGTCTGGGCATACGACCCGCTGCATATTGCCGCTCTTTCCGTGATGCGTTTCAATTCGGCGACTCTCTCTGCTACTCCTAGTTTTATTACCGAAAAGGCCAACCATTTCTTCAAGATGAAAGCAGACAATGCCAATACGGACTTGGTTATTACTGTCAAGGATGAATTCGGACACACATGGACAGAAAATATGCAACGTCCTAAAGCTTTCTCTACAGATGTCTATAAATCCAAATAAAAATTACTTTAATTTTAATACTGTAAATTTATGAAAGTACTCAAATCATTTGTTTTATGGCTACTATTAATAGTGGTGGAGAGTGTTTCGGTTCTTTCTGCCCAGGACAGAGTAGTATCAGGTCAAGTACTTGATGAGAAACAAGATCCTCTCGTGGGAGTTACCATTCAGGTCAATGGTACGACTCGAGCTACTATTACCGCGGAGGATGGTTCTTTCAAACTTCAAGCTCCATCAGAGGCTGTCATTTTGAATATCTCTTATGTGGGTTTTTTGTCCCAAAAAGTCAAGATTTCCCCAAATCAAAAAGAGATTAAGGTTTATATGCAAGAAGATGCTGTTTTACTTGATGAAACGGTAGTTATCGGTTATGGAACACAGAAAAAGGTTAACTTGACTGGAGCCGTTACAACGGTGAGTGGCAAATCGCTTGAAAATCGAGCATCCCATTCGTTAACCAATATGCTGCAAGGATCTGTCGCGGGACTTAACATCACCACATCTTCAGGTGTACCCGGTAGTTCGCCCGATATTAATGTACGTGGTGTGACATCTATTAACGGGGCTTCGCCACTTGTGCTGATCGACGGCGCGGTTGGTGACCTGAATCGTGTCAACGCGAACGATGTAGAATCCATCTCTGTCATCAAAGATGCTTCGGCTGCTGCTGTTTACGGTGCTCGCGCGGCTTTTGGAGTTATACTTGTTACAACGAAGTCCGGATCGGCGCAAGACAATAAAGCGACTGTTCGCTATAGCGGCCGCGTCGGATGGGAGAGTCCAACAACTTCCACTGATTATGAGACTACCGGATATTGGTCTGTATATACCGTCAACAAGTTCTGGAAGGCTGATTCGGGAACGTTGTATGTCAACTATACAGACCGTGATATGCAGCAGTTATTGGCTCGGGTGAACGATAAAACCGAGCATCCTGATCGTCCGTGGGTGGTTGAAGACGTGAGAAACGGACGGAATCAGTGGGTTTACTACGGTAACTATGACTGGTGGCACATGATGTTTTCAGATACTCATCCGGTGCAACAACACAACATCTCTATCAGCGGAGGAGCGAAAGACATCAAATACCTCGTCTCCGGAGCATATGATTATCAGAAAGGTATTTTGAAGACGAATCCGGATATCTACAAAAAATATAATCTTCGTTCAAAGATTGACTTTCGTATCAACAAATGGGCGACGATGACAAACAACACGTCATTCTACGGTTCGCAATACACTTTCCAAGGTGATGGTAGTGTCGAGAATACCATTGCTTACAGCGCCAGGCACGCATTGGCCAATTTCCCGATGAAGAACCCGGATGGATCATGGCTCTACAGTACACCCTATCTGAATTATAAAGTAGCCAATGGTCGCCACATCATTGTAGGTGAAGGTTCGCACCGCAACATAGATCGGGCGAACGATTTTTCCAACACTACCCGGCTGGTCATCACTCCGATCAAATCGTTGAGCCTTACGGCCGATTTCACTTATCGTCTGTATCAAACACGTAATACAAGCCGTTCCAACAACATGTATTATCGGGAATATCCTGACACTGAACTCGGAGTGTATGCAACCGGTGCCGGCGCCAACCGCTTAGACGAATCAGCCAATACACGCAATTACTATTCGGCGAATACTTATGCCAACTATGACCAAACGTTCAAGAACACACACCATGTATCGGGCGTAGTAGGTTTCAACTACGAAAGGTTGTATATAAAGAATCTTTCAGCAGCCGGAGAATACCTCTCTTCCACAACGCTGGATGACTTGAACCTCGTTGGTCAAAATTCGGAGGGTCAAACAATCACAGAAGTAGGTGGTGGGCAGAATGAATATGTCTTAGCTGGTATCTTCGGTCGTGTTAACTACGATTACAAAGGTCGCTATCTCGCGGAGATCAGCGGACGTTACGATGGAACTTCGCGTTTTGCCGCTAGTAGTCGGTGGGGATGGTTCCCTTCCGCTTCCGTAGGTTGGCGTATTTCTGAAGAACCTTTTTTCAAGAAGACTCGAAACATCATTGATAACTTGAAGTTGAGAGCTTCTTTCGGTAGCTTGGGTAACCAGAATGTTTCTGATTATTATACCTTTATTCGAAGGGTTACGATTAATGATTTCGCCGGCTATTCGTTCAACGAAGGTAGCACCATGGGTAAATACTCGTCATTAGGTGCTCCGATTGCTTCCGACTTGACTTGGGAAACAGCGGAACAATGGGATCTTGGTGTTGACCTTGGCATGTTGAACAATCGGTTGAACGTTACTTTTGATGGTTATGTGCGCGATACAAAGGACATGCTGACCGATGGTATTGAACTGCCGGCTGTGTACGGAGCCAGTGTACCGAAAATGAATACCGCCGACTTGCGCACGAAAGGTTATGAGTTGTCTATCCTATGGAGAGACAGGTTTTCCATAGGTAATAAACCTCTGGAGTACAGCATTGGTTTCAATGTCAGTGACTACAGCAGTTATATTACCAAGTATGACAATGCGGACAAGACCTTTGCCAAGAGTTATTACGAAGGTATGCGTTTGGGCGAAATATGGGGATTTGTTACCGACGGACTGTTTCAAAGTACGGAAGAGGCGCAGGCTTATGCCAAAGAGGTGGATTTAGGCTATATTAATGGTCGTATCACCGGCGGCTGGCAGGCAGGTGACCTTAAGTTCTTAGATCTTGATGGAGACCACAAACTGGGTATCGGTAGCAATAATGTCAATGACCCGGGCGACCGCAAGATCTTGGGAAACTCGCTTCCAAGCCTCTCTTACGGTATCAACGCAAGTCTCCGTTGGTATGGTTTCGATGCCTCGATATTTTTACAAGGGACAGGCAACCATTATTGGTATCCATCTGGGCAAACCATGCAATTCTGGGGTCCTTACTCGTATCCTTACCAGACTTATCTGCCAAAAGATTTCTTGAAAAATGTATGGGCTGAAGATAATCCAAACGCTTACTTCACTCGACCGATGGCATATTCATCTACGTCAGGTCCTCTTAGCAAAGTCAATGATCGCTATCTACAGAACATACGTTACCTGCGCCTTAAGAATCTGACAGTAGGTTATACTATTCCTATGACTTTGACAAAGAAAGTTGGCGTCGATTTGGTTCGTCTCTATTTTTCGGGTGAGAATCTTAACTATTGGTCGCCTTTTAAGAAACGTACTAAATACATTGATCCCGAAGGAGCTTTCGTGAAAACATTTGGTTCCGATGAAGTAGCCAGCAATGCTTTCTATCCTTGGCAGAAGACGCTGATGTTTGGTGTTGATATTACCTTTTAATTCTTAAAATTATGATTAAGATGAAACGAATCATTATAGCATCCATGACATTACTCATGGGTTTCACGGCCTGCGATGACATGCTGGACTTGCAGCCGTTGAGTGAGATTTCCCAATCGGACTATTTCCAGACTGAGACAGATCTTCAGTTATTCAGCAATCCTTTCTACAATAATATGCTAAATAAATCACCCTACGACAGACAAAGTGATCTATATGTCGGCCAGAACCTGCCGGATGAAATGGTGGGAGGTACCAAACGTACCGTCCCCGCTTCAGGTAGTGGTTGGACATGGACCGATTTGCGACGTATGAACACGCTGTTGGCTTACGCCGATCTGTGTAAAGACGAGGATGCCGTCATTAAATACAAGGCTTTGACTCGCTTTTTCCGTGCTTTTTTCTATTTCGAGAAGGTAAAACGTTTCGGCGATGTGCCTTGGTATGAAGTTGAATTGGGTTCAGCGGACGGAGAACTACTCTACAAGGCGCGTGATTCACGGGAACTGGTTATGACTCACATGATAGAAGATATAGACTATGCTATCGCCAATCTCCCTAATAAAAAAAAGGAGACAAGCAGTCCTTATCGTGTCAATAAACATGCAGCTATGGCACTGAAAGCTCAGTTCTGTTTATATGAAGGTACCTACCGGAAATATCACCAACTCAGTCTTGAAGGGCACGACTACAAGTATTATTTGGAGCAGTCGGCAGCGGCTGCGCAACTGATAATGGAGGATTCCGATTATCCTTACAAACTATATAGCACAAATCATCCTGAAAGCGATTACTTGACGCTTTTTGCCGAAGAGAACGCGAACACGGATGAGTATATTCTCGCTATCAAATTCGACTACGGGCTCAGCATTTACCACAACGCTACAGCTCATACGCTGGTGCCTACACAGGGACGCCCGGGACTGACCCGCAAGATGGTGAACACTTATCTGATGAAAGACGGTACGGCATTCACCAATCAGTCCGGTTGGCAGGAAATGTCGTTCATTGACGAAATGAAAAATCGCGATCCCCGTCTGTCTCAAAGCATCCGCACACCGGGCTATACGCGTATCGGTACCACAATAGTGCTGCCACCCGATCTTTCGACAAGTGTCACCGGTTATCAGCCCATCAAATTTGTGCAAGATCCAAAGGCCTCCGGCGGGAATGTCGATCGTAACGATCGCTCTACATGCGACCTTCCGGTTTACCGCTATGCGGAGGTGCTCTTGAATTATGCCGAAGCAAAGGCTGAACTTGGTACCTTGACACAAGCCGATCTGGACAAAACGATTAACCTGATTCGTCGACGCGCGGGAATGCCTGACCTTAATATGGGTATTGCCAATGCCTCTCCGGACAGATACCTGTCTGAAGCTGAGACAGGTTATCCGAATGTCGCAGGTACGAACAAGGGTGTCATCCTTGAAATCCGTCGTGAGCGGGCCATTGAACTGAACCAAGAAGGATTCCGCTTCAATGACTTGGTACGTTGGAAAGCCGGTTATTGCATCGGCCAGTCTATTTATGGTATGTATTTTCCCGGTCCCGGAGCATACGACCTGAGTGGAGACGGAAAGGTTGATGTTACCCTCTATGCCAATGGAGCACCCAAACCAACCGTTTCTTCCGGAGTAGCATATGAAATAGGAAAAGAAATAATTCTTTCCGGAGGTGATAAGGGCTATATCTACTATCATAAAAATATCGAACGTACACCTTTCAACGAGGTGCGTGATTATCTTTACCCAATTCCTATCAACGAACGTTCGCTTAATCACAATCTCACGCAGAATCCGGGTTGGAATGATGGTCTCTCTTTTTAACTGAAAAATAGTAATTGAAAAAAAACGCAAGATTATGAAACGTATATGTTATTATATAATGGTCTTTCTCCTGTTGGCGTCTATGAATCTCTTAGAGGGGTGCCGCGATGAAGAGAGCACACTCTCCAAAGCTGTATTGGCGAGTGCCGGTACACTGAATTTCGAAGCGACCGGAAGGTTGGAAAAAATCATCACAGTCTATGCCGACGCTGACTGGGTGGCGGATGTTCCCGAATGGGTAATAGTCACTCCCGCTTTGGGTACCGGAACTATGGATGTTACAATTTCTGTAACTGAAAATATGCGCGGTGGTACTGCTGACAATCCTCGCAAGGCTGCTGTTGTATTCAAGGGTAGTACACTGGCAAGTAGGGCGGAAGTGATAATTTTTCAGGAAGGAGATAAATATCGCGACTGCAAGGAATATACGCTTGCGGAATTAGCGGTATTGGCAAACGAAGAGGTAGTATCAGTGCCGCAAATTACAGTAACGACTGTCACTACAAAAGGTTTCATTGTTAGCGATGGAATTGTTAATATCCTTATGCAGAGTTCCTCCGCTGTAAGTGTTGGCGATAAGGTTTCGGTAAAAGGAACAAAACTCTCCGATACTTATTCGCTCCCTTACGTGGAGTGTGACGAAGTGAATGTTAATTCTACGGGTGGGACGACGCTCTATCCTACCGCGACAGATATTACCGATAAGGTGAATACCTACACTTCCGCTTCGAGAACTTTTGTTATGGTCAGCGGCATATTGAACGGTAATAATATAACGGTAGAGGGTGCGAATTATTCTGTTTCAGTGATAGATGCGCCTGAAAGTTTGGGGATTGCCTCGCTGAATGGGCATAAAGTAAAGGTTACGGGTTATTTTGCCGGTGTAGCTGCACCTGTTGTCAGATTGATAGCGACTAAAGTAGAAGACATGGGACTTTATGAAATCATATATTTCGCTGATGATTTTGAATGGTTGCAACCTTGGGCTGAAGCAGGTGCAGCCGGGCAAACTGTCGAGATGAACAACCTCGATGCCACCGCTCCACAACTGCCCACTCCGAAAATTAGCGGTACTTCAGCCCTTGACGCTCTTATCGCGAAGGGTTATGAATTCCTGCGTGTCACCCCTTCGAGCACAAACGCGAGCGAGTGTATCTATCTCCAGCAGAATTACCTCAAGTTCGGTAAAACCGGCTATCAGGCAGGTATCATTCTTCCGAAACTTGAAGAGGATGTGCCATCCGGTGCCACCGCCGTGTTGTCGTTCGTTTGGTGCCCGATGCGCCAGGGTTCGGGTGTGATCGATCCCGTCAACCTGATCGTCATCGTTAAAAACGGAAGCAATGAAACGACATTCGACGTACCCGTAGCAGGATGGGAGAATGGTCACAAGCTCGAATGGATCGCAGCCGAAGTGCGGCTCAACGGCGTTACGATCAGCAAGGACACGCGCATCACGATCCGGCAGAGTAATTGGCAGTTAAGTACAGCCAACCGTTGGTTCCTAGATAATATCAAACTGGTAAAGGCTAACTGACAAATTACCGGATAAATAAAAAGAGGGTGTGCCATTTTATTAACTACTGGCACACCCTCTTCATTTACAAGCAGCATAGGGTTACGCAATAGGGTGTCAGTTTTATTGTAGCTATCTGATATATAGTGACTTATGGAAATATATGTACTGATAAGGTCACTAAGGCTGGTTTTATATTAATGAAGGCTTTTGTCAGACCAAGGTAATACTCTTGTCCTCAAATGAGTATTTCGATATTCCTTTAGGTGCTTATTGTACATTCAAAATGAGCAATACGCTTTATGTATAATCGGCGTTTAAAATCGTACAAATAAAAAACAAATCGTATAAATTTAGATAATAGGGCGAAACCTCACTTTATTGTTCGGCAGAACGAAACAGGCACCTTTGATGGCTCTCCTCCTCTTATAAATATAAATCATCTTTTTGCTGTTTTGTATTCGATACTGTCAGCATATTTGCAGAGTAAAACAAGCATAGCCACAATATAAAGGCAAGCATATGACGAACACGGCTATCAGTTGCCATACGCAAGCATCCGGGTTTGACGCGTATCCTGACGACCTGGTTGGCACGCCCGGAGATATAGAATACGGAATGATCGAATTACTGAAACTACAGGGAAAACTGCCTCAAGAAATGACAGGGATAAATCCTTAAAGCCTGTTAAAAACGGCAAAACAAAAAAGACACTTTTGTTGTCATTGTCCTTGTTAAAAAGTGTATGTATTGATGATAACAGCCTGTTATCATCAATAGAGGCATATTTTGTTATCATGATATCCAACCGACCGGTGTCCGACCGGAGGATGGAGTCCTCCGGTGAATCTCCGGTAAATAAACGCTTTTAACACAAAACCTCCGGTCAATCCACCGGTAATCCTCCAGCCACCATTTTGATAATGAACTAATTTTTAGGCTGTTATAATCTGTCTTTTTTGTTCTGCCCCTCAATAATCGCTTTTCTGCAAATTGCGATCGAAAACTTCTTTTTTTGGGCAATTAGGAATAAAATATGTTTTAAAACATAGGCTAAATGCTGTTAAAATGTACTCTTTTGAAAGACTAAGGGTTGTGAGGCTCTAAAATATATTCTATATTTGGGATTTATAAAGAATAAATCCTATTTATATCAAGCCGAAATTATGGAGAAAACCCTTATTATCCTTAAGCCATCATGTGTTCAAAGATCATTGGTCGGAGAGGTTATTTCCCGTTTTGAAAAAAAAGGATTACGGTTAGCCGGAACAAAGATGATACAGTTGGACGATGCTATACTAAATGAGCATTATGCCCATCTGAAAAATAAACCGTTTTTTCAACGTGTTAAAGATTCAATGAAAGCATGTCCTGTCATTGTACAATGTTGGGAAGGGATAGACGCGGCAAAAGTAGTGCGTTCTCTTATAGGTGTGACGAATGGGCGTGAGGCGGAAGCCGGAACGATAAGGGGTGATTTTTCTGTGAGTTCGCAAGAAAACATAGTGCATGCATCCGATTCGTCCGAATCTGCGAAAGTGGAGTTAAAACGTTTTTTTAAAGACGGTGAGATTTTTGATTATAAACTATCTACGTTGTCGAACCTTTATGCAGGTGACGAGATCTAATGTGTATTATGCAAGGAAGTAACAATATTTTGATAAAAAGCATCAAGCAATTAAGAATAGTGCCGCTGGCAGCAATGTTTTTAATTCCTATGAGCGGTTTTGCTCAAAAGAATGGCGGCAAAGCAACCAATAATGATCGTGTAGGAGTAAACTATAAGCAAAGGCACAGTAAACAAATTCAAAATAATCTCTATGCCGATGGTATCAAAATAAAAAGAGACCTTTCTATTATAAAAGAAATCCAGGAAGAACGCATACTCAGTGAAGATGAAATACCGGCAGAAGAACTTTATGGAGGTATATGGAATAATCGTTATGTGAACGCATATCGTTCTATAGAGAATATTCCGGATACATTCAAAGTAAACCTGGCTAATTTCACAATGCCTACTATGGGACATGTTACTTCCAATTATGGAGTGCGCCGTCTGCGTCGTAGTACCCGTATGCATTACGGCATAGACCTTAAAGTGCAGGTAGGCGATACTATTTATGCGGCATTTGACGGAAAGGTAAGATTGAAACAGTACGAAAGGCGCGGATACGGTTATTATGTGGCTTTGCGCCATCCTAACGGATTGGAAACTGTATACGGTCATTTATCGAAGTTCCTGGTCGAAGAAGATCAGGTAGTAAGATCGGGGGACCCTATCGCCCTCGGTGGTAATACAGGACGTTCGACAGGTTCTCACTTACATTTCGAAATACGTTTTCTGGGAAATCCGATAAATCCAACATTTATTGTGGATTTTGAAAATAAGGTTTGTCACAGAGATTCATACATGGTTACTGCCAGCAGCTATAATAGTAGTTCAAAAGGTGTCGATATAAGAAATGTCGCCTCATCAGCCACAGTTACCAGATCAACAGCTAATGTTCAAAACAAGTATGCATCAGGAAAAGTAGCTTATCATCGTATACAGAAAGGTGATACTTTGGGAGCTATTGCTGCAAAGCATAAAACAACGGTAAGCAAGCTTTGTAAATTGAATAACATTACGCAGAAAACTGTTTTACGCGCAGGAAAATCGATAAGGATATCGTGATAAAATAACTTGAGAATAGAAAAAGAGAAGAGGTTGTGGATTTCTCAACCTCTTCTCTTTTATTGGTATAAGATAAGTGTTATTTTCCTTTTAAGGCTTTATCCATAGCAGCAGCAGCTTTACGGCCGTCACCCATCGCCAGAATAACCGTTGCGCCACCTCTGACAATATCGCCTCCGGCATAGACGTCCGGTAATGCTGAGCGCATTGTTTCCTGATCTACGACGATGGTACCCCATTTGGTTATTTCGAGCCCTTTGAAAGTAGATGGGATTAGAGGATTAGGAGATACGCCTACACTGACGATCACTTCATCTACATCAAACCATTCGGTTGCACCCTCGATAGGGACTGGCTTGCGGCGTCCGGAAGCATCGGGTTCACCCAATTCCATTTTTTGTAACTGCATGCGTTGTACCCTGCCGTTTTCATCTCCCTCATATCTGATAGGGTTGTGAAGTGTATAAAACTCTATACCTTCTTCTTTAGCATGTTTTACTTCTTCTATTCTTGCCGGCATTTCTTCTTCGGAACGGCGGTAAACCACCATAGCCCGTTCTGCTCCAAGCCTTTTTGCTGTACGCACGGCATCCATAGCTGTATTTCCGGCTCCTATGATAGCAACTTTTTTACCCATCTGCACAGGGGTGTCGCTTTCCGGATTTGAAGCATCCATCAGGTTGACACGAGTAAGAAATTCGTTAGATGACATTACTCCGATCAGATTTTCACCCGGAATATTCATAAAATTGGGCAGGCCGGCTCCACTTGCTGCAAAAATGCCTTTAAAGCCATCTTCGTGCAGGTCTTCGTGAGAGATTGTTTTACCTACAATGCAGTTATTGATAAATTTAACTCCCATTTTGCGGAGGACATTGATTTCAACATCTACAATCTCATTTGGTAAGCGGAACTCGGGAATACCATACTTTAAAACGCCGCCTATTTCATGCAGCGCTTCGAAAACAGTTACGTCGTATCCTTTTTTGGCCATATCTCCGGCAAAAGATAATCCGGCAGGCCCTGATCCGATAACAGCGATTTTTATATTATTAGCGGGAGCAAGTTCCGGTAAAGACATCTTTCCGCTTTCTCGCTCATAGTCTGCTGCAAAACGCTCGAGATAACCTATTGCTACAGGTTCCTTTTTCATTTTCTGTATATAGATACACTTCGATTCGCACTGCTTCTCCTGTGGACAAACGCGACCGCAAACAGCAGGCAACGCGCTTGTTTCTTTGAGTACTTTAGCGGCTTCCAAAAAATTCCCACGTTCGATATTCTTGATGAAAGAAGGTATATGTATTCCTACCGGGCATCCTTCCATGCAGGTAGGATTTGCACAATCGAGACAACGTCCGGCTTCATAAACAGCCTGTTCCGCCGATAATCCCAGATTGACTTCGTCCTTTAGTGAACGGCTTCTATAATCGGGATCTAGTTCAGGCATGTGTACCCGTGCTCTTTCTCCCCGTTCTTTTGCTTTTACCGTTTTCCGGAGTTCTTCCCTCCATGGCTCATTGCGGCGGGCTTGTATATATTCTTGTTCTGTCATAATTTTCTGCTGATAGTTTTTCAAAAAATTAGTTGTATGCTCTAAGTCTCATTAACATTTCATCGAAGTCTACCTCGTGGGCATTAAACTCGGGGCCATCAACGCATACAAACTTGGTTTTACCTCCCACTGTTACACGGCATGCCCCGCACATACCCGTTCCGTCTACCATTATTGTATTGAGGGAAGCCATTGTAGGGATCTCATATTTCTTGGTGAGCAAAGAAACGAATTTCATCATAATGGCAGGTCCTATCGTTACGCAAAGATCTACTTTTTCTCTGTTGATAATCATTTCTATGCCGTTTGTTATTAGTCCTTTATGTCCAAAGGATCCATCATCGGTCATGACCAGTACTTCATCCGAGTATTCAGCTACTTGTTTCTCCAATATAACAAGATCTTTTGTACGTGCGGCCAACACAGAGATAACCTTGTTGCCGGCTTTTTTCATGGCCTCGATGATTGGTAACATAGGGGCTATTCCGACACCTCCGCCGGCACAAACTACCGTGCCATATTTTTCTATATGGGTGGCTTGTCCTAACGGGCCTACAACATCTGTAATATAATCGCCAACATTAAGCGCGCAGATTTTTTTAGATGAATCGCCTACGGCCTGTATGACGATTGTTATAGTTCCTTTGGTTGTGTCAGATGCCGCAATGGTAAGTGGAATACGTTCTCCCTTTTCACCAACACGTACTATTACAAAATGTCCGGCTTTACGGCTTTTTGCAATAAGGGGAGCTTCTACTTCGAATTTGACAACATTTTCGGAGAAGTACTCTTTGTCTACAATCTTATTCATTTAGTAAATATTAGTTTAAGTTACTCCCTTTTTGAAGTATAGTTCTACAAAGTTACGATAAAGTTAACTGTTTGGCAGGAATTTTTTATAAAAAAGCTTTGCTATAAAATTTAAACAGTTTCTAATTTTATCAGAAAGTCAGATAGGTTTCCATAACCTTCTACTCCGATTTTCTTTCTGATAATAGATTTTTTCATTTGGATTGTATTGATAGTCCATTCCATCAATATACTTATTTCATTATTGTTGAGTCCTGCATAAACTAAACAACATATTCTAACTTCGGCATCTTCCAATTGAGGAAATTTTTCTTGTAGTTTTTCAGGGAAACCGTTATATAGCTGATTCATGGTATCATTTAGCATATTCCAATCGAGAGATTCTTGTTTATATATTATTTCGTTTACTTTTTTGAGTAATTTTTGTCCCTGTTTTTTCTCGTCGTCCCTCATATGCCCTTCAAGTAATGCTACTTTTTTCAAAATATCAAAGTGTTCCAGCAATACTTTCTTAAAGGAGTTTTCCTTTTTATTGAAGGATTCGGCCATATCGTTCAGTTGCGATATTTTCAATTCGGCATCGGTAAGAGCTTCTTTATTCTTTACATTTTTCCAATAGATGAAAATACTCATACCGAGCACTAAGACTATTAAGCCTAGTCTGATCAGGGATGCAGATTGTTTTTCGATCAGCAAGCGGTTATTTTCATTTTGAATTACCTCAAAATCATATTTCTTCTGAATGTCTAAAACAGCTTGGTTATTTGCTTCTTTAAATATTTTCTGCAAATAATCGGCATATTCTTTCTGAAAAGCCAGTGCTTTTTCGTAATTCTTGTCATTTTCTTCTATTCTCGATTGTAGTTGAATGATCATTGAGCGTAAAGAACTTGTTTCATCACCTTTTATCAATTCCAAAGAATTATTGATATTATACAGTGTCGAATCCCGATTTCGCTCATCGTTAAACGAATAAGCTATATTGAGATAAATACGTGCTTTGTCTTCATTCTTTTTGAAAAGTGGAATAGCCTGCTTGAATTTTGCTCTGGCTGATTGGTAGTCCTTAGTCATTCTGTATGCGATTCCAATATTCTGCAATGCGAACCCTTGACCTGCCGAATCTTTGATACTTTGAGCTAACAGTAAACTCTTATCAAGATAGAAGAAGCTGCTGTCCAATTCTTTTTTGAAAAGGAATGCTGTGCCTATTCCATTGTGAGCTTGAAATTCATTTTTGTAATTGGCTGATTTATGGTAATATTGAGCTGATAATTTAAATCGTGATATAGCTTCATCTTTCAAGTATTTCTTGTGATTTATAGCTCCGATCGAATACTCTATGTCTCCTTTAAGTCTATCGTTTTCTGTTTGTAAAGCATAAAGTTCAGCATCCAGATACATAGATAAGGCATCTTCTTTCTTATTTTGAGACTCCAATACACGACCGGAATAATAATAAGACTTAGCTATTTTCAGCAAGTCTTTTTTATTCAGATAATAATCTCTAACCTGAAAAATAAGAGTATCATTTTTAATATCCATATTTTTCCGGTCTCGTGCTTGTGTATATAGTAGGATATATTTGTAATAAGCATCTCTATCCAGGTTCTTTTCTAAAATTTCGGTATCTAATAGTCTCAAAGCGCTATCGGGATACTGATCTACCAGAGCCTCAACATTGGTCAGGACTTTATCTGCACCACCGTGAAAATTACAGGAAACCAAAAAGACTGTAAATAAAAATACACAGACAATTTTAAATTGGGGCATGGGGTTGTCGAATGAGATATAAATTAGTCAATTTAATGAAAAAAATACGATAACAAAGATATATAATCTTTTTTCTCTTCAAAAAAAAATCTATATGAAAAGAGTATTCTGTAAATGTAATATATTGATAAATAGCAATATAGTCCTGTCGCTTAAAACAAATATCTATATGGTAGCTGAGGTACATTGTTTTTATTCCTTTTGTGTCGTAGTTTTGTTTGAGGAAGACATTTTAATCTATTGCTATTATGAGAAAAAATCACTTATTACTATTGTTATTTGTTTCATTTTTTATAAATGTAAATGTTATGTATTCATCTGTTGAGACTTATTACACATTGAGGATAGATAAGATTTACGGGGATGAGATAACCGAAGTCGAGTTAATGATCCTTTCGGAAGGTAATCCGAACAAACCTACTCTAGCGAAAAGTGCAGCGAGCACAATGAGTCTGAGACCGATTGCACCTGTGGTAAAACCGATCTCGTTGTATCAGAGCAGTTCTTATCTGAAAGTAAATATTATTCTGGATGAAAAGGTAAATATAAAAGTGCTGAATGCGACAACAGACCTACCTGTATATATGAGACAGTATATCCCTGATACTTCAGGCGAAATGCTGATCAATACATCAAGATGGTCTGGTGGATATTATAATATAATATTTACAAACGCGAGTGGAGAAGCTATTGCTCAAGGTACAATCTATATAGATTAAACAAATTCTAATTTCCTAGTCGAATAGGCTTCTTAGCCTTAACTTATTTACAATATTTGGGAAATTTTGCAACTGCTATTTGCAAAGAAAGTCGAGGGTGAGCCGGAGGAGGTTCGCCCTCGATTATTTTTCCAGTAATTCAAGCGCTGTATTCTCACATTCGGTCATATGCTCCCGTTCGCCGGGAGCTTTGTCGTTAATACCACAAAGATGCAATATACCGTGGATAATTATCCTGTTCAGCTCTGTATTATAGCCGGTGCCGAACTGGCCGGCATTGCTTTTTACTGTATCTGTGCTGATAAATATGTCTCCCGATATAACATCTCCTTCGCTGTAGTCGAATGTGATGATATCCGTATAATAGTCGTGTTGCAGATATTGATTATTTACTTCCAGAATCTTTTCATCCGAACAAAATATAAAAGCGATATCTCCTGTTTTCTTCCGGTAGGAATCTGCTACCGTTTTTATCCAATTTGTAATTTTCCGCCTTTTCATCGGGGGAAGTTTTACTCCCTCTGCTTGATATAGTATAGCCATAATAGAATTTTATTATTAAAGAGGTAACTTAGTTGTCAAAGAAGTAGCCGAATTCGAAATCGAGACTGTTATATATCTCCTGTTTCAAAATGTCTTCACTTTTTTGAAATTCCGATATTTTTTGCATAATAGTCTCAGCGGTATCCTCTGATAACCGCCCGATATGTTTCAGAATTAATAATGCCGCATTTCGAAGAGATGCATCTTCGGATAAAACATCCTCCCAAACATAAGGAAGCGATTCGGGAAGGATATCTTTGCTTTTCTTCAATAACATCAATCGGGACAGAAGCCAGTAGCCGGTGGTACGGATTGATGATGTTTGATTTTTTGACCATTTCATCGATAAATTTTCAGCATAAGGCAACTCTTGAAGCAAGTTGAAGCATATCTGTTCTCTTATTTCCTGATTCGTTATTTCCTGTACCCATTTGTCTGCTGTTTCTTCCTGATACTTATCGACGGGGTACAACAAAGTGCCCATGATTTTCAGCTCCCGCGTATTTTCAATCCAAAGGGTTTCCGCGAGAGAAGCATCCGGTGAATACCGTTTCGAAACATCTTTGATTTGCTGAATAGTCAGTCCAAAGTTTACTTTGTAGTCTAACCCCCATTTGCGCATGCTGGTAGATACGATTCCATTCATTGCTTGTCGGCAACGGACGCGGATATCACGTATAATGTCTTCCTGTGTCATTCTATTTTATAATCAACAGCCTTACGGTCAATTACTGCTTCTCTGATGAAAGGAAGTAAAGCCTGATGTAAAGGGTGATTTTGATAAAAATCTAAAGCCTCTTCCGATAATATTTCAGAATAGAGAACAACGTCGAAGTTAGTACCGCCGGGAAAGTCTATCCCAACTTCTATTTTATGCAGTCCCTCTATCTGTCCGTAGAGAGCCTCCAGTTTTTCTTTTATTAACCGGGCATTCGTTACTTTGCCATTTCCGTGGGCTTCATCTTTGAGTTTCCACATTACAATGTGCTTGATCATAATTAAAAATTTAAACAGTTGCTTATATTTCAGAAACAAAAATAAATAATATTTTACTAACAACAAGATATCTGAGCCTTCGCTCGAACGGTATTTTCAAATATGTTTTATAACTTGCGGCATATTTGCATGATAAATATTTATATCCCCGAAAACTAAAAAAACTGTTATGCTAACCGCTAATTACCGGCAATTAAAAGATATTCTTTCCGAGAGAATACCGTCTAAACGTATTATTACAAATCCTTTACAGCTTCTCGCTTATGGTACCGATGCCAGTTTTTACAGGTTGATTCCTAAAATAGTGGTGCAGGTGCACACCGAAGAAGAAGCGATAGAGGTGATAAAACAAACCGCGAGGTTAAATATTCCTGTAACTTACCGTGCAGCGGGTACAAGCCTTTCGGGGCAGGCAATCAGTGATTCGGTATTGATGGTAGCGACGCACGAATGGCGTAAGTATACTATCCTGGACGATGACGCGATGAAAATAAAGCTGCAACCGGGGATTACCGGCGCACGCGCGAATATCTACCTGCAACCTTTCGGACGTAAAATAGGTCCTGATCCGGCATCAATAAATGCGGCGATGATAGGCGGAATAGCTGCGAATAATGCTAGTGGGATGTGCTGCGGAACGGCTCAGAATTCGTACAAAACAATAGCTGATATACGTATTGTACTTTACGATGGAACTGTTTTGGATACATCGGATGAACAGAGTAAGAAGGATTTTATAGAAAAACATCCCGAAATTATCGCGGGGATCGAAGAACTAAGGGATGAGATAAAAGCTGATAACGTTTTGGAAGAACGTATCAGACATAAATTCAAAATAAAGAATACGACAGGATATAGTATCAACGCTTTGGTCGATTACGAAGATCCGTTTGATATAATCAAGCATCTGATGATTGGTTCGGAAGGTACTTTGGCTTTTATTTCCGATCTGACATACCATACCGTTACCGACGAAAAATATAAAGCTTGTGCTTTGATGATCTTCGAGACCATTGAGCTTGCTTGCGAAGCTGTGCCATTTCTTCGGGAAAGTCCCGTGTCGGCTGTGGAATTGCTGGACAGGGATAGTATTCGCTCGGTGGAAGACGATCCTGATGCACCGGACTATTTTCGCGCTATGCCGGAGACAGCTTGTGTGTTGTTGGTTGAGATACAGGCAAATGAAAAAACGGATATGGACGCTAAAGAAGCCGCTATTCGCATAGCGGTGGAGTCTATACCGACTATCCGGCCTTACCGCTTTACTTCCGACCCGAAAGAATATAACTTTAATTGGAAAGCACGAAAAGGCTTATTATCTTCTGTTGGAGGGTTGCGTAAGACAGGTACGACATGCATTATAGAAGATGTGGCATTCCCTGTCCCGCGCTTGGCAGAGGCTTGTATCGCCCTGAAAACACTGTTCAAAAAATATGAGTATCATGATGCTGTCCTTTTTGGGCATGCATTGGAAGGCAACCTGCATCTCAACTTCTCGCAGGATTTCAGTACACCAAGCGAAGTGCAGCGTTATGCCAATATGATGGATGAGTTGGCTGATATTGTGGTCAATAAATTCGACGGTTCACTTAAGGCGGAACACGGAACAGGTCGTAATATGGCTCCGTTTGTAGAAAAAGAATGGGGTGAAGCTGCATATAAGATCATGCTGCGGATAAAAGATATATTCGATCCGGATAAATTGATCAATCCGGGGGTGATTATCAATGAAAATCCGAAAATACATCTCGAAAACCTGAAACCGCTTCCTGCCGTAGATGAGATTGTGGATAAGTGTATGGAATGTGGTTTTTGTGAACCTAACTGTGTGGCCGAAGGACTAACGCTATCTCCTCGCCAACGAATTGTTATTGCCCGTGAAATTTCGCGATTGAAAGTGGCCGGCGAAGATCCGGCGAGGTTGAAACAAATGCTCCGCGACGCTAAATATTATTCCGATGAAACTTGCGCGACAGACGGTTTGTGCGGGCTTGTCTGTCCTGTTAAGATAGATACAGGCAAGTTTATAAAAGAAATACGTCATCAGGAAGCTTCGGATACAGCTAAAAAAGTAGCGGGATATATCGGAAGCCATATGGCGGAGACTACATCTATGGCGCGCGGCGGATTGAATTTCGTTCACTTCTTCCATTCCATATTGGGCGATAGTTTGATGGGTGGCATTGCTTCGGCTATGCGGACATTATCGTTTAAAACGATTCCGAAATGGAACAAAGACATGCCGAAAGGAGCCCGCAAGATAAAAGATACGATCGTAAACGGAGGGCAGCCTGATAAGGTGGTCTATTTTCCTTCCTGTATTAACCGGTCGATGGGTAAGTCGAAGGGCTATGAGAAGGACGATGTGGAACTAACGGAAAAAACGAAAGAACTGTTACAGCGTGCGGGTTTCACTATCATCTATCCCGAAGGTATTAATGATCTGTGTTGTGGTATGGCTTTCAGTAGTAAAGGATTGAAAGAAGAAGGTGCGCGTAAGTCGAAAGAACTGGAAGAAGCTTTATTTAAAGCATCGGAAGGAGGTAAATACCCTGTGCTGTTCGATATGAGTCCGTGCTTCTATACATTCCACGAAGCATATGAGAATAAAAATCTGAAGATATACGACCCGATAGAGTTTATGCTCGACTTTGTAATGCCTAAACTACAGGTGAAACAACCTCGTGAGGTAGTCACTGTTTTTCCTGTATGTTCTGTGAAGAAAATAGGCATGGAAACAAAACTTTTGGAATTGGCTAAAATGTGTTCTAAAGAAGTCGCTTTTGTACAAAGTAATTGTTGTGGCTTTGCCGGAGACAGAGGCTTTACATATCCTGAGTTGAACAAACACGGGCAACGACATCTGAACGAACAGATACCTTCAAGCTGTAAGGACGGTTATTCAACCAGCCGCACATGTGAAATCGGTATGAGCGAATACAGTGATATTAACTTCAAATCGATTTTCTACCTGATAGATGAAGTGACGAAGTGAATTAAATAATTTGAAAATTTGAAAATGTGCTAATTTGAAAATAAACCAGTCAGACTGGAGCAAAATCGGCCATCTTCAAATTAGCACATTTTCAAATTTTCAAATTGGCACATTTTCAAATTTACTCTACCACTCTATCGGCGCAATACCTTTCGATGCAAGATATTTATTTGCTGTACTGAAATGATTGTTCCCGAAGAATCCATTATGAGCCGATAGCGGAGACGGATGTACGGACCTTAACACTAAATGCCTGTTTCCATCGATGAAAGCGGCTTTTTTCTGGGCATACGAACCCCATAGTATGAAGACGATGTTTTCGCGTTCTTCGGCTAATTTATGGATAGCAGCATCGGTAAATTCTTCCCAGCCTTTCCTTTGATGCGAGCCTGCCGTATGCGCTTGCACGGTAAGCGTGGCGTTAAGTAGCATTACTCCCTGATTTGCCCATCGGGTAAGGTTTCCCGATCGGGGAATGGGTGCGCCAAGATCCTGGTTTATTTCCTTGAATATGTTTACAAGAGAAGGAGGTGTTTGGATACCGTCCGGTACGGAGAACGATAGGCCGTGTGCTTGTCCGTCGTTGTGATAAGGATCTTGTCCGAGGATTACGACCTTTACTTTATCAAAGGGCGTGTGATCGAACGCATTGAATATAAATTTGGCCGGAGGGAATATTTGTTTCGTATGGTATTCGTTTCGTACAAAACCGGTAAGTTTTACGAAATAATCTTTCTCAAATTCGTCTTTCAACTGTTCTTTCCAGCTTTCTTCTATTTTTACATCCATAGTGCTTTTGTTTTGTTGAGCATAAAGATATAAATTATAGCTGAACTGTTAAAAAAGTTTCTACTTTTTAAAGACCAGATTCAAAATATCATTTTTTCAACTACAAAACATTAAAAACTCTATGGCGCTCCATCTATTCTATGGTATAAGAACCTGTTTAAATTTTATTCGTTCCGATTTTCAGAACTATTTTTAGAATGATTTTTTCTTTTCTGAAGCGCGAATAGCGGGCTATTCAAGCTGAAGAAAGGGAAAAATCAGATAAAAAGAGACTGAAAATGAACGAAAAAAGAGCTATAATAAAATGTTTTGGTAAAATTTAAACAGGCTCTAAATATTATAGCTCGGCCGATAATGTCTTTTTCGCATCATTCTTTTTTATCACCCTGGCGTATATTACCAGCGAAATAGCAGAGACCAGCCCTATGGCAAAGAATACGTACCACAAGTAATGAGCATTTGCTGTTGCGGCGGCATAATCGGCGGCGAAGTTTGTGGAATTGGCAAACCGTTCCGATTTAGGGTCGGGACAGAAAGCATCCAATAACACCCCGGCTACAATAAATCCTACCAGCGAAGATACAAATGAGTGCAAGTGACTGAACCCAAGATATAAACCTTCTTCTCCTTTAGGAGATTGCAGAGAGAAATATTCCAAAAATCGAGGTGAGATAAAACATTCGGCCAATGCCTGAAAGGCAATCCCTATTATCAGAGTCAGGGTTACAGGGTGCAATGTGAATAACCCAAATATGGAAATATACTCATTACCCATCATGTTGCCCGTCGACATGATTAGCGCCGAAAATGGTATAATGAACATACCCACCATAATGGACGATAGCGCTGAGCGTTTCTTCATTATGGTGGTTATCAGATTCACAAGCAGGAATACAACAAGTGGATTGACGTTGGCTATCCATCCCGGTTGAGCTTCAGGCCCAACCATTCTGATAACATATTTCGGCATGGAGGCGTACATCTGTTGCTGTACGATCCAGAATCCACTGGTGATAAGTATCAGTGCTACCAGACGCCCGTTTTTACAAACTTTGACGAGGGCATGCCGGATGTCGGAGAAGCTTTTTCCCTGTCCGGCGGTTTGGGTAGATTTGTACATAAAAAAAACGACAATCAATGCAATCAGAGTCATTGTTGCTGAAAAATAATTCAGATATACCAGTCCTTGGTCGCCGATACTTTTGCGAAGCGGGTCAACAACGGTTTTTCCTGTGAATGCACCGATGTTTACCATCATATAAAAAATAGCAAAACCTCTGGCACGTGTGTCGGCCGTGGTTTCCTTTGCTACTGTACCTGATATAACGGATTTAATGAATGCTCCCCCTACGACGATAAAAAGTAGTATTGGAACGATAGTCCATTGTTGGGCGCTTTCTCTCAATCCTGAGAACGCAGTGCTTCTGTCGAACTCGCCTACACCGATCGATTTGAAGAAAGATTGGAATATACTGCTTTCATCCATTACCGCATTGGCGGCTCCATATTTTACCAGCCCCGCGCTTTCGAGCAGGGTAGGAACTAATCCTAGTCCGAAGTAACCAACCGTAAGAAGTGCAAATGCCGCCATGATGGCTTTTCTGAAGCCTATCTTGTCGGAATATGCTCCCAGGAAAGTGGGCAGGAAGTAGAGTAAAGCGGAGAATGTACCGGCAATAATACCTGCTTCGATGTCGGAGAATCCCCAGATGCTGGAGAGGTAGAGGGTTAGTGAAATAAAAACGGCATAATACGCCAGTCGCTCCAACAGTTCTACAAAATTGGCGACCCAAAAAGCTCTGGAAAATTTAGTCATCAGATTATTTAATTGTTAAAATGTAAACGAATTGTTACAAAAATAGGAAAAAAATTCGAATCAGTAGTCAAAGGAGTTATGAGTAGTAGGTAATAGGAACTGTCCGATTTTTAATTCTTCATTTCATTAGACTTTTTTAATTCGATACAAAAAGTTGTCCCGACACCCATTTCGGAAGATTTTACATATATTTTTCCTTTATGGTACGATTCAATAATCCGTTTGCCAAGAGACAGGCCAAGTCCCCAACCTCTGCTTTTGGTTGTGTATCCGGGATTGAAAATGGTTTTGAATTTCGATTTGGGGATTCCTTTTCCGGTGTCCCGAATGTCGATACTCAGGAAGTTCCCTTTGTCGGATATTGTATAAGTGATTTTACCTTGTCCCCCCATTGCATCCACTGCGTTTTTAGTAAGGTTTTCTATAACCCAACTTACAAGTGGTTCGCTAATCTCGGTAAATAGCGGCGTACCGGATACCTGTAGTTCGAAGTCCACCTTCTTTGATATTCTTTTTTCGAGATATGCAATGGACTGTTGAATAACATCGGCTATATTTTTCTTTTCCAATGTAGGTGTTGAACCGATTTTGGAAAAACGGTCCGTTATTATTTGCAGGCGATTTACATCCTTCTCCATATCAAGCAGTGTCGATGGATCAGTCTCTTTCAGCTTTAAGTATTCTATCCATGCCAATAAGGAAGATATAGGAGTTCCGAGTTGATGCGCCGTTTCTTTAGATAAGCCTACCCAGAGCCTGTCCTGCTCCATTTTCATGGTTGAAAACAAAGCAAAAAACGCAGTGATCATGAAAATGAAAAGTACGCCAAGTTGGATATACGGATATAATTGTAGCTGTTTTAATGTGTAAGAGTCGTAGTAGTATACGTACTGATCGAAGTCTTCAATCTCGATAATAATCGGGTCATGCTTTTTCTTAAAATCTTCTGCCCTTTGTTTTAGAAATTCCTGCTTGTCCGATTCGGGTAATTCTATATTGGCCGAAGTATATAAATCACTTTTCTTATCATAGTGAATTACAGGTATAGTCTTGTTGCTGGTCAATATTTTCAGTAAGAGGTTCACGTTGAGGTTGACAGTGTCGGTGGCCATTTCCTTAGTTGCCTCCGCCCATATTTCTATTTTATTCCGTTCTTCTTTCGATAGGCTTTTCACTAAATAATTTGAAACAACAAGAGATGCCAAGGCGATGATTACAGCTATTGCTATAAACAGATATTTGAACACGTTCCTGTTGTTTTCGAATAATTTCATGTGCTAAAGATAATCATAACAAATATTTTCTTACAAAGCTATAAGAATAAATTTGATGTAAAGCTTATCGTCCGATTATTATAATCGTTACCTTTGCGTATAATATTTTTATCTCATTAATAAAATAATCTACTTATGAAAAGAGACACTGCCATTTTTGATATTATCGAAAGAGAGCATCAGCGACAGTTGAAAGGTATTGAGTTAATCGCGTCTGAGAACTTTGTCAGCGAACAGGTAATGGAAGCTATGGGTTCTTATTTAACCAACAAATATGCTGAAGGCTATCCCGGGAAAAGATATTATGGAGGGTGCGAAATTGTAGATTTAAGCGAACAATTAGCTATCGACCGCCTGAAAGAAATATTCGGTGCAGAGTGGGCTAATGTTCAACCTCACTCGGGAGCACAAGCTAATGCGGCCGTATTTCTGGCATGTATGCAAGCCGGAGATAAATTCTTAGGTTTGAACTTGTCGCATGGCGGACACTTGTCACACGGTTCGCCCGTTAATTTTTCAGGACTAATGTTCCATGCGCTTGAATATAATGTACGTCAGGATACCGAACAAGTAGATTACGAACAATTGGAACAAGTAGCCCGTCAGGAAAAACCGAAAGTAATTATAGCAGGAGCATCTGCTTATTCTCGTGATTGGGATTATGCACGTATCCGTAAGATTGCTGACGAAATAGGAGCGATCTTTATGGTAGATATGGCACATCCTGCCGGATTGGTAGCTGCCGGATTGTTGAATAATCCTTTGCCTCATGCGCATATCGTAACTACTACTACTCATAAAACGCTGCGCGGACCTCGCGGAGGCGCTATCCTGTTAGGAAAAGACTTTGAAAATCCTTGGGGAAAGAAAACTCCGAAAGGAGAAGTGCGCATGATGTCGGCATTATTGGATTCTGCGGTATTTCCGGGAATACAAGGCGGGCCGCTTGAGCATGTAATAGCAGCCAAAGCTGTTTCTTTTGCTGAAGCTCTTGATCCGTCATACAAGGTTTATCAGGCACAGGTTAAGAAAAATGCTGCTGTAATGGCTCAGGCATTCATCGATAAAGGTTATAAAGTTGTATCGGGTGGAACAGACAATCACTCCATGCTGATAGACCTTCGTCCTAAGTTCCCAGAACTGACAGGTAAACTGGCAGAAAGAGTTCTTGTGGAAGCAGATATCACCACAAACAAAAATATGGTTCCTTTCGATAGCCGCAGTCCGTTCCTTACATCAGGACTTCGCTTCGGTACGCCTGCGATCACTACGCGTGGCGCTAAGGAGCCATTGATGAGTGAGATTGTGGAAATGATAGACACAGTTCTTTCTTCTCCGGAGAATGAACAAACGATCAGGTCTGTCCGTGAGAAAGTAAACGCAATAATGAAAGATTATCCATTATTTGCCTGGTGAGAACAGACATGAAATATATAAAAGCATCGGCAGATTTTGCCGGTGCTTTTTGTTTTTATTACGAATCAGCAGTTGAATTAATAATCACAGGAACGAAGTGTCTGCCAAGAGTAAAGCGATGACGCTCACGCTACGGCGTGGGCTTTACTCGTTTATTTGGCAGCAAGGTAGTCGAAGACCTCAATAAGCAAATATTCGGAGTTTGTCCACGCTTTTTTTGTGTGCGTATGGGAAGGATAGGACAATACAGATTACTAATATATTAATAACTTTAATACAATATATTATGAATTTTTATATCATAGTTAATGGTCAGCAACAAGGACCGTTCTCATTGGATGAATTGAAAGAAAAGGGTATTCAAAAAGACACGCTTGTCTGGTCGGAAGGAATGAGTGATTGGCAACAAGCGGGAGATGTGATAGAATTAAAAAGTCTTTTTGGAGTGACACCGCCGCCGCTTAGTCAAAGAACACCAAGTAATAATGAACAAAAAACGAATTTTGGAAATCAAACACTTTTAGCTGTAATAGCGATTGTTATACTTATCGCCGTTATAGTTATTGTATGTGTTTTTTGGGGTAGTTTTATACTTAATGGTCTTATAGCTATAGGTGTTATAATATTAATAATTAGTATTATTTCCAATCTTGGATCATAATAATTTTAACGCACTATTTTATGAAATTTTTTTATGTCATTATTAACGGTCAACAACAAGGACCGTTCTCATTGGATGAATTGAAAGAAAAGGGTATTCAAAAAGACACGCTTGTCTGGTCGGAAGGAATGAGTGATTGGCAACCGGCGGGAGATGCGTCGGAGTTAAAAAGTCTTTTTGGAGTGATGCCACCACCTGTTCCTAATGCTCCGAGTTCCAAACCACAAGCTATTCCTACGATAAAGAGAGTAAACAAGCCCTTATCACAACCTGTTCTTCCTGATAAAAAGAAAAAGACAGGTAAAACGATCGGACTTGTTATTTTAGGCATAGTGATAGGATTTATTGGGCTTGTCATTTTTGGACTTTATATCGAAAATACGAACGAGGTTAAATTTGAGGTAACTTATGATTCCGATTTGAAAAATGTGATATATCCTTCTCTGATTTTTGGACTAAAAGAAATAGAAAAACAACAGAATGAAACTCTTCCTTTTTTCAAAATTACCCTTAGTTCTTCGTTGGAAAAGGATATGAAAATAGTTATTGAAGAAAGTGAATTGAATTATGAAACTGAAATACATGAAACCGGAGTACTGGAAGAACGAAATGTAATTCCAATAATAAAATGGAAATACGACAAATTAAAAAACCTGATACAACCGGGGTATGTTGATATAACCTTTATTTGTTACGATGAATCCGGCAAAGAAATCGGACACAAAGATTTGAATCTGGAATACCGTTCCATTAACGAATGTGTTCTTGCGGCTCATCTCGAAAAAGAAAACGTGCCCTTGTATTTTTTAATGGCAGCATATATAAATGAGGATAGCCCGGTTATTGATAAATTTTTGAGTGATGTATTACAATCGCAATTTTATTATTTGACTTCTTTTTTGGGTTATCAAGCTGGAGAGGAGATGGTTATATTACAAGTAGCGGCTATTTTTAATACTCTGAAAATTAAAGGAGTAAGATACAGCGATATTACAACCACAAGTAATTCAAATTCCAATGTGTTAAGTCAGCACATCCGTTTCAGCAGTGAGGTATTAAATAATTCACAAGCTAATTGTGCCGATGGAACAGCTTTTCTATGCAGCGTATTAAGAAAAATAGGAATACATAGCCTTATGGTTTTTGAGCCGGGACATGTCTACTTGGGATATTATACTGATAAAAACAAAAAAAATATCCGTTTGCTTGAAACAACTATGATTGGTACAGATGCTAATTTCCTGGATGCTACTGACGCTAATGTAAATAGATTTAATTCCAACTTGTCAAAAATAGATAATGAAGATTACTTTGACGGCTATTTTATGATTGATGTAGATGAGGCAAGAAAAATAATAAAACCGATAGGAAAATAACTGTTGAACCTAATTTTATAGAAAACAAAAAAAAATTATATTATCATTGATAACCAGTAACAATACCCCCGCCGGCGCGGTTTTGCAAACCGTGCCTTGCTTGTTTGTCATTGGTAGCCTGAAACATGGTTCGCAATGACGAGAGGTTGAAAGTATAGGTACATGACTAATTTTTATTGATTACTTAAAATAGTCCTTTGTATAAATTAAAGATAAAAAAATACCCTGACAAAATTTGCCAGGGTATTAATATTTATATTATTTACGAAAACTTAGGTTTTCGTCCTTTACGATGTCCTTTATCTTTATCCGACGGCTTAGAAGAAGATTTCGGCCTTGAATCTGAATTTCTCCGTTGTTGCCCCCTATCGGACCGTGACGCTCCAAAATTGCCACGTCCACCCCGGTCTCCACCCCGGTCAGAGCCTCTATCGGAACTTCCACCTTGTGCTACTTCGACGGATATGCGACGACCATTCTGCTCCTGGCGGCTCATAGATTTAATCACCTTTTGGGCATCTTTTTCCGGAACCTCAAAAAATGAGAAATTTTGCATAATATCGATACGTCCGATATTTACCTTTTCAGGTACAAAGTCATTAACCAATCCCATGAGTGTAGCAGGATTTACATTATCGGTACGCCCGATATTGATAAACAAACGGGAATACCCTCTCTCTGCCCCACGTCCATTTGGACGTTGGTCTCTATCTCTACGGCGAGAGAATGAATTGTCGTCACGATCACGGGACGAACGTTCTGTCGGAGATTCTATTTCATCCGCGTCCCGGTAGTATTCTATCAAACGATTAAACTCAAGAGCGACAACACGTTTGATTATATCTTCTTTTTCGAGCCAATCCAGTTTTCTGAATACCGAAGGTAAAAGGTTAGATATTTCTTCTTCATCCACCTTAACTTTCTCTATACGGTCTACCAGATTAAACAATTGTTTTTCGCAGATAGCTTCTCCCGAAGGAATAGTACCTTGTTCAAACTTCTTGTTTATTATTTTCTCTATCTCTCTGATTTTTCCTTTTTCCTTAACATGGACAATAGAGATCGACGTTCCTGTTTTTCCGGCACGACCTGTACGCCCGCTACGGTGTGTATACGACTCTATATCGTCAGGCAAGCCATAGTTGATAACATGCGTAAGGCTATCTACATCAAGCCCGCGAGCTGCCACATCTGTAGCTACCAAAAGCTGCAAATTGCGAATACGGAATTTCTGCATTACATAGTCGCGTTGCGCCTGAGACAGGTCACCGTGCAATGAATCGGCATTATATCCGTCCTGTATCAGCTTGTCTGCTATTTCCTGAGTTTCGCGGCGTGTGCGGCAAAATATAATTCCATATATACTAGGATAGTAGTCTGCAACGCGCTTAAGCGCAAGATATTTATCCTTGGCATGCACCATATAATATACATGCTTTACTGTATTTGTACTTTCATTCTTACGCCCAATGGTGATCTCTTTCGGACTGTCCATGTATTTTTTGGTAATCTTCGATATTTCCTTCGGCATTGTTGCAGAGAAAAGAAGCATCTGACGACTACTTGGCACTTTAGACAATATTTCATCAATACTTTCTGTAAAGCCCATATTCAACATCTCGTCGGCTTCGTCGAGGATTAGATGTTTTACATCTTTAAGATCGACAGTCTTACGGTTGATCAAGTCTATCAAACGACCCGGAGTGGCAACGATAATATGCACCCCTCTCTTCAAAGATTTTATCTGACTGTCGATACTGGAACCGCCATAAACAGGTAGTACTCTCAAATTATCTATATACTTGGAATAGTCTGCTAAGTCACTTGCAATTTGCAAGCACAGTTCACGAGTAGGACATAGGATCAGTGCCTGAGGCACACTTTCTTTCACATTGATTTTTTGCAACACAGGTAGGCCAAAAGCGGCTGTTTTTCCTGTTCCTGTTTGCGCTAAAGCAATAACGTCTGTGGTTTCGCCAAGTAGGTATGGAATCACTTCCTCCTGAACCGGCATGGGATTCTCGTATCCCATTTCTTCGATCGCTTTGCGAATATTCGCCGCGACACCTAATTCTTCAAATGTTTTCATTAAAAATTTTATGTGATAAATAAGTCTTTCAATTGACCCACTCCCACCCCAAAACGAAACGATAAGAAGAAATAAGAGAGCCAGTCAATAAAGCGGCGCAAAGGTAGTGATTAATTTTTAAGTATTTATACGATCGCATATTTTTTATGATTTTGTCCAAATCGGCTATTGAAAAGAATTCAACCTTTGCTCCAGACTATATTCATCCTGAACAAGCACATCACGCGGCTTACTGCCTTGAGTCGGCCCTACAATTCCGGCAGCCTCCAATTGGTCCATCAGGCGACCCGCTCGATTATACCCGATAGAGAACTTCCGCTGAATAAGGGATGTCGAACCCTGTTGATGTACTACTATAAGCCGTGCAGCTTCGTCGAACAAAGGATCACGGTCGTTAAGATCAACGTTCCCCATTTTATCTTCGCTAGCCTCACCCACATATTCAGGCAATTCAAATGCCTGCGAGTACCCTTGTTGCTCACCAATATATCTTGAGATCCCTTCAACCTCAGGGGTATCCACAAATGCGCATTGTATACGCACCAGATCACTCCCTTGTGAAAACAACATATCTCCGCGCCCTATCAACTGATTGGCTCCGGACATATCGAGAATAGTACGCGAGTCTATCTGCGATGTCACACGGAACGCCATACGCGCAGGGAAGTTCGCTTTGATTGTACCTGTAATAATATTTGTGGTTGGACGCTGTGTCGCAATCACCATATGCATACCTACGGCGCGTGCTTTTTGGGCAATACGGGCAATAGGCATTTCTATTTCTTTTCCGGCGGTCATTATCAGGTCTCCGAACTCATCGATGATAATAACAAGATAAGGAAGGAAACGATGTCCCTTTAACGGATTCAAACGGCGTTTACGGAATTTCTCGTTATATTCTTTTATATTACGTACCCCCGCGTTCATCAACAATTCGTAACGGTCATCCATCTCTTTCGTCAATGAGTTTAGGGTCTGAGTCACCTTCGTCACATCTGTAATAATTGCTTTCTCAGCATCGGGTAACTTTGCCAGATAATGTTTCTCGATACGGGAATAAATATTAAACTCAACCATCTTAGGGTCTACAAGTATCATCTTCATTTCCGCAGGATGTTTCTTGTAAAGCAAGGATGTAATGATAGCATTCAAACCAACCGACTTACCCTGCCCTGTGGCTCCTGCGACAAGCAAGTGAGGCATTTTACACAGGTCGAATATAAATATCTCATTCGTGATGGTTTTACCCAAAGCCACAGGGAGATCGAAAGTACACTCCTGAAACTTACGGGAAGCTATTACCGATTGCATAGATACAATTTGCGCATCTTTGTTCGGCACTTCTATACCGATAGTTCCCTTACCCGGCATCGGTGCAATAATACGAATCCCGAGAGCCGACAAACTAAGGGCAATATCATCTTCCAGATTTCTGATTTTAGAAATACGCACTCCTGCTTGGGGTACTATTTCATACAAGGTGATAGTAGGGCCGACAGTTGCCTTAATAGAAGTTATCTCAATACCATAGTTCTGCAAGGTAGTGATGATCTTACTTTTATTAGCATTCTGCTCATCCATATTCACGCCTTTACCTGTAGTATCATACACCTTCAGCAAATCTGTGGATGGGAAATGAAAATTTGATAAATCTTTCGTAGGATCATATTCTTCCATTTCTTCATCCTCCGGCAATATATCTTGAACAGCATCTTGCGCTTCATCTTCCGTTTCAACCGCAGCCGGCATTTTTTTCACAGGAGAAACAAACTCCTCATCTTTCGGAACTACAATTTCAAAATCTTCATCCACCTTAACCGATTGAGTTCTTTTTGGGGAGTGATTTTCAGTAATTGGGGGCAAAATATCTTGCGGTTCTTCTATCTCCGGTTCTTCTTTTTTCTTTCTTTTCAGAAAAGCAAACCAATTTTTCTTTTCTTTTTCAGGCTCTTCCTCTACAATTTCTTCTTCGTATCCGGGTTCTTGCGAAACTCCGGAATTTAATTTTAACGGATTCTTGAACAAACCCCGGAAGAACTCCATAGATGCCTTTTTGGTAATAATCAGGAATATTATTAACAAAAGTAATATAACCATGATCATGCCCGGCATACCTAAAGTAGCCTCTAAAAGCTGTTCTATATATTGGCCGTGGGCTCCTCCCCATATAATATGGCTATCAGTAAATAACCGGGAGAGGACAAATGCACTTGTAATCGAACCCCAGATGAGAGCAAAAGTAAATAACAAGAAAGAACGTATTGCCGATATATTTAACACTCGCATAAGCTTTAGCCCCATTAATATAAAATAGGCAGGAATAAGCAAGGCAAATATACCGAACCACTGGTTTATAAGCCTTTCGGCAGCAAAAGCCCCGGCAACACCTGTCCAGTTGCTAATTTCCTGTTTGTGAGATATCAAATCCAAGAAATATTTATTTACAACCTTGCTTTGATCGGCTGCTCCGGTAACAAAGAAAGAAATTCCTGCCAACAAAACATAAGCACCTATAAAAGCAAGGCATACGCCTATGAGGAACTTGGAACGTTCTTTCCTTATTGTTTCCAGAAAGGATGAAAACTTACCCTGATTTTTCTTTTTCTGAACCGTTTTCTTTGCCATATAATGAAGTGAAGCAAGCTTCTGTTTGTTTTTATTAATGAATAATTTTCAAACACAAAGATAGTTTTTTTGAAATGATTTTTATCTTTTGAAAAAAAATGAAAACAAAAAGAATAAAAATATAAAAAGGGATTAAACCTTTTATTTCTTTCAAAGTCCAAGTCTCAGTTCTAAAAATAAATTCATCTTTAGTAAAAAGAAATAATGAAAAGGAATATTCCACTACTCCTATTTTTGTGCACACTATTCCAATTGAACGCACAATCGCAAACCGCAAATATAACAGGAACTGTATTTGACGATGCCACAAAAGAAAGCATAGAATTAGCCAGCATACGTATCTTAAATGCAAAAGACAGTACATATGTAACAGGCGGTGTAACAGCATCGGACGGAAAATTCAGTATTGGCGTAAAACAAGGCAATTATATTGCTCAAGTGTCTTTTCTGGGTTATCTGGATCAGTACTACAATGTAAACACCCGAAATAAAACCGCATTGGGGGACATATATCTGAAAGAGGATGGAATTACTCTGAAAGAAGCAGTCGTTACAGCACAGGCCATAGAAGTGAAAGTGATGGGTGACACGGTAGAATACAATGCCGATTCGTACAAGGTTCAGGAAAATGCCGTAATTGAAGACCTTGTGAAGAAATTACCAGGAGCAGAAGTGGATACGGATGGGAAAATAACAGTAAATGGAAAAGAGATAAAGAAAATACTTGTAGACGGGAAAGAATTTTTCAGTAGCGACCCAAAAGTAGCTTCAAAGAATCTTCCTGCACAAATAGTGGAAAAACTTCAAGTATTAGATCGGAAATCCGACATGGCACAAATGACAGGGTTTGATGATGGAGAAGAAGAAACCGTTATCAACCTCACAATAAAGAAAGGAATGAAAGAGGGTCTTTATGGTAGTGGTACAGCCGGAGCAGGAAGTGAAGACCGATACGGGCTAAGTGGAATAGTCAATTATATGCGGGACGAAAGTCAGTTTACCCTTCTTGGAGGAGCCAACAATACAAACAACGAAGGATTCACCGATAATGCTGGTAACTCTTTCAGGGGAATGAGAGGAGGAGGAATGAACTTTGGCGGAAGATACGGATTATCCAGATCGTCAAGTGGAGGATTTAACTTTGCTCTTAATCCTTCCGACAAGCTGAAATGGGGCGGAAATATCCGTTATGGAGACACCAGTAACGATGTGCAACAAAGTACCTTTACCCAGACTTATAGAACTGACACAGTAACAGGCTTGAGGAAAGACCAATACGAAAACAGGCAAAATATGGGCGTAAATAAAAGTAACAACTTTAATGGAGACTTTCGTTTCGAATGGTCACCCGACACCGCTACAAAAATCATCTTTAGCCCTAATTTTCAATATGGCAAAAACACTAATATACAGAAAAGTGATTACTTAACAACACTGATCAATCCTGCAGACACTGTAAACTGGGGTAACTCGGAAACATACTCCGACGGAACCAGTAAAAATCTATCCGGAAGGTTAGAGGTAAGCCGTGAATTAGGGAAAAAAGGACGCGTCCTGAGCTTTAGCTTATCAGGAGGATATAATGATCTCGAAAGCGACGGCGCTAATTGGTCACAAACCACATACAAGGTAGCCAGTGGCGATTCGATAGGAGCAAAAGACCAAATTTATAATCTGAAAAATGACGGTTACAACTGGAGAGCTTATGCATCCTATGTAGAACCTATAGGAAACAATAATTTCCTACAATTGACCTATTCATTCAGAAAAAACCATACAGAATCGGACAGAAATACATATATGAATGATGGTTTAGGGAATTATACAGATATTGACCCCTCTGCTACAAAAAAACTGGAGAATGACTTTACCAACCAAGAAATAAGGGCAAACTTCAAAGCTGTGCGCGAAAAATATGATTATACAATCGGATTTGCACTACAACCATCCAAATCGAAAAGTACAACCATCACTCCTAATGAATCATCAGAAGTTTCGAACAATGTGTTCAACTATGCACCGATTGCCCAATTCAACTATAGATGGAGTCGCCAGAAAAATTTAAGAATCAACTACGATGGCTCTACCAACCAACCGTCGGCCACCCAGTTATCAGACATAAGAGACGAATCAGACCCACTAAATATAACAACGGGGAACCCAAATCTAAAACCGGCATTCAATAACAGATTCAATTTGCGTTTCCAGAACTTCAATCCGGAACAAGGCAGTATGATCGGGCTATTTGGAAATCTCAACTTTACACTCAACGATATTGTGTCGAGAACGATTATCAAAGAGAACGGAGCTAAAGAGAATACATATGATAATATTAACGGCAACTGGAATGCCAATCTGCGGATGATGATGAATAAACCATTATCGAACAGAAAATTCTCAATAAATTCAGGCACAGGTGGCAGCTATCAGCAAAATAATGGTTATACGAATGGAGATAAAAATACAGCTTCTACGTTCAATATCTCCGAAAATCTGGGTCTTCGTTACCGTTCCGAGTTTGGTGCTTACGGGAATGAAAAAAGAGCAAATAATATAGACCTTTTACTAAGGGGTAACTTCGGATACAGCAATACTGTTAATAGTTTAGAATCTCTTAAAGACATGAATCTAAACACCTTTGACTATGGTGGGTATTTTGAAACAACGCTTCAGTTGCATTTCGGTCTCACATTCAGTACAGATATAAGATATACTACTAATTCGGGATATTCCAATGGATACAAAATAAATGAATGGTTATGGAACGCTTCCATATCTCAGCAATTGTTCAAAGCGAAAAATGGTACACTCAAGTTTACTATCAACGATTTACTGAAACAGAGGGAGAAAATAGTTTCACAACCTAACGTTTTATCCGGATCTTATTCGCAGTCTACATATAACACGCTACCTAGTTATTTTATGGTTAGCTTCTCTTACCGATTCCAGATATTCAAGGGCGGAGCTAAACAATCCGATATGGATGGTGAAGGCGGCGGCAGGGGAGGATGGAGAGGTCGTGGTCCTGGAGGTCCGGGCGGAGGAGGTCCTGGCGGCCCTATGATGTAAAATACAGAATCTACAATCAGCAACGGTTGTAGATTTTTTTAATACTAAAAAGAAGAGGCTGTCCCAAAAGTATGGAACAGCCTCAAATGTATTTGGATATTACGTCAAAAAGTTGTTTTGTATTATTCTTACCTGTGTAATTATGAATAACAAAAGAACTAATCATCATATCATCTCAAATATAAGAGGAATCGACACTGCTGACAAAAAAAGAAGGCATCTCGCTTTTGAGACACCTCCTTTATTATGCCGTTTTTTTTATTTAATCTCTTCAATTACTTTTACCAGTTCCGCTTTGGAGCGTAATCCAACGAGGCGTTTGATTTCCTTTCCATCTTTGTAAATAACGATTGTCGGCAAGGCTTCTATCTTCTTTTCCACAGAAAATTTTCTGTAATTATCAGTATTGAGTTTGCCTATCTTTACCGAACCTTTATATTCTGTCGCTATTTCTTCCAAAGTAGGGGCCATTTTACGGCATGGGCCGCACCATGGAGCCCAGAAGTCGACCAATACAAGCCCTTTGGCCGTTTCAGCATCATAATTTGATGATGTTAATGTCACTATTGGTGAACCTTTTTTAGGCTCGTCGGCAGTATTGCCTGAAACGTTTGTACTGAGAAGTGATACAAACAAGAGGAGAGTAATTATCTTATTTTCCATAATTTCCTATTATATTAAATTATATGATGAAGATGCAAATATAATAGCTTATATTTATTAAAAGGTATATGTTATAGTATATATTACCACTTATTTATGCTTTTTTTTAATATCGTAAGTATAGATAATTTAAAATAAACTATTTTTGTATGCATAAAGGTTTATTTTGAATTCAGGAATGAATAAGGAACCCCTACAGTTAGATTTAGATAAAATTTTAGGAGAGAAAGCTCCAAAAATTTATAATAAAATACCCCGCTTTATTATAAACTATCTGAAACGTAAAGTTCATATTGACGAACTAAACGAGATTCTGAGAATTTATGCAGATAGAGAAGGTGTAGATTTTATGCAATCTGTAGTCGGGTACTTCAATTTGTTTCTTGACGTTGAAGGACTGGACAATATTCCGAAAGAGGGACGATATATATTTGCATCGAACCATCCTCTTGGCGGGCTTGATGGAATATGCTTGTCTGCTGTGATTGGAGAAAAGTTTGATAAGAAAATCAAATATGTAGTAAACGATGTCCTTTACTTTATAAGGAATCTCCAGCCTATATTCCTTCCTGTCAATAAGTACGGAAGGCAATCTAAGCAGGCGACAATGGATATGCGGAACGCTTATGATTCGGACAATCAGATTGTTACTTTTCCGGCTGGGCTTTGCTCCAGAAAAGAAAAAGGGAAAATATATGACCTTGATTGGCATAAAAACTTTATCATAAAGGCCATTGAATCGAAGCGGGATATCGTTCCGGTACATTTTGAAGGTAAAAACTCGAATTTCTTTTATAGATTTGCAAATATAAGGAAGATGTTAGGTATAAAGTTTAATGTGGAATTAATACTTTTACCGGACGAGATGTTTAAAAATAAGAATTCAGGTTTTTCTATTATATTTGGAGACCCTATCCCCTATACATTTTTTGATGATACGAAAAGTGTGGCGCAATGGGCGGAATATGTAAAAGAAAAATCTTATACTTTGGCGAAAAGAAACAGTTGATGGAAACAATTATCTCTCCGATCGGCAGAAGCCGGTTAAAAGCAGAACTGACTAAGGACAAATTTCTTAGGCGCACTAATAAAGCCAATAATGAAATTTATATTGTTACTCATCATAATTCACCGAATGTGATGCGGGAAGTAGGACGTTTGCGGGAGATTGCTTTTCGTTATTATGGAGGAGGAACCGGTAAGGAGGTTGATATCGACGAGTACGATGTTATGGATAATCCATACAAACAGTTGATAGTGTGGAATCCCGATGCCGAAGAAATAATAGGCGGATACCGGTTTATTTGTGGTCCTGACATTTGTTTCGACGACAATGGGGAACCAATTTTGGCGACATCTCATTTATTCCATTTTTCCAAGAAGTTTATAAAAGAATATCTGCCATATACGTTTGAACTTGGCCGTTCTTTCGTAACACTTGAATATCAGTCTACACGAGTGGGTTCCAAAGGGATTTTTGCCCTGGATAATTTGTGGGATGGCTTGGGTGCGTTGTCTGTTGCCGACCCTTCTATGAAATATTTTTTCGGGAAGGTAACCATGTACGATACATACAATACTCAGGCACGCGATATGATCCTGTATTTCCTGAATAAATATTTCCCTGATCCTGATACGTTGGTATGGCCCAAACAAGCTCTGGAGATAGAAACAGATAAGAGAAAGCTAAGCAGGCTGTTTGACGGGGAGACCTTCAAGTCTGATTATCGTATATTAAATACATCAGTACGCAAATTGGGGTTGAATATTCCACCTCTTGTGAATGCGTATATGAGTTTGTCCCCCCAGATGAAGGTTTTCGGGACAGCCGTGAACGATGCTTTTGGCAATGTAGAAGAAACCGGTATATTGATAAATACCGATGAGATATTAGAGGAAAAAAGAAAACGGCATATAGAATCTTACCTTAGTGATAAGCCATCTAAGCGTTTCTTGAAACGTCTGCGACAGATGATAAACTGGAGTTGGACAAAGAATGAAATTAAACCTAAAAAGAAAAATGAAGGCTTTTTTACAATCTCCCGTAGGAATTATAGAAATAGAGGAGAATGAAGGCTGCATCTCGTCAGTCAGAATTGTATCTTCTATACCTGCCGAAAAGCCGGAAACAAATAAAGTCCTGGATATGGCAATTCGGCAACTGAACGAGTATTTTGCCCGGGAAAGAAAAGACTTCGATCTTCCACTCAAACAAGAAGGAACCCAGTTCCAGAAGAAGGCATGGGATTATTTGTCTACTATCCCGTATGGACAAACAGTTTCGTATAAACAGGAGGCTCAGGCTATAGGTTCGCCTAAAGGCTGTAGAGCTGTAGGCTCGGCAAACGGAAGGAACAATATTGCTATCATTGTTCCCTGTCATCGTGTTGTAAACGAGGGAAAAGGCTTAGGCGGTTATGCATACGGGCTGGATGTGAAGAAAAAATTATTAGAGTTGGAAAGTCAAAATTTATTTGCAAATGCTTGATCTTTCAAAATATAAAGTAGTGTTGGCGTCGAACTCTCCTCGCCGCAAAGAGTTGTTAGCCGGACTTGACCTTGACTACGAAATAAAAGTTTTATGTGACATAGACGAATCGTTTCCTGATTATCTTCAGGGCGAAGATATTGCGATCCATGTAGCAAAGAAAAAGGCAGATGCTTATCATCCGGAGGATAATACTCTCTTGATTACAGCAGACACCATAGTTTTGCTTGAAGGCAAAGTTTATGGGAAGCCTGAAAATGAAGATGATGCAAAGCAAATGTTGCGGGATTTATCAGGTAAAACTCATACCGTTGCTACCGGTGTATGTATCACCACTAAAGAAAAGCAGCAAGTGTTTGGTGTTACGTCCGAAGTACGGTTTGCCAAATTGCAGGAAGATGAAATCGAATACTATGTGACTAAATATAAGCCGTTGGATAAGGCCGGAGCCTATGGGGTACAAGAATGGATCGGTTATATTGCCGTTGAATATATTTCAGGATCCTATTATAATATTATGGGATTGCCTATACAACGGTTATATCATGAACTCAAGCAGTTTTTGGATCGACCGGCCCCTTAAATTATCCAAACTTGTCATTTTGCCTGATATTAATAGTGTTTTAACAGGAAAGAAACAATGTCCGGCTACCTTTACCTGAAAGTATAGGGGAGTATTATGTTAAAACGTAAAAAATAACAATTCTATTTACATATTTTGAATTATTATAACTTATATTTGTACAGAATTGTCGCATTATAGTGTTACTATTTAAATGATTCTTATTTATTCTTTTATTGCAATAAGGCTGGCTGTAATTGTTCTAATAACGGCTGGGAATGCGAACATAATGCCTCACAATATTCTCCTGCAAAAAATTAATTTTTAATCTGAAAAAAAAATGGAAAAAAAACTATCTTTTCTATTGGTAGGTATTTTATTCTGTGCCATCACTGCTTTCTCTCAAGTAACAGTAAAAGGTCTGGTATTGGATAAAGATACGAAAGAACCATTAATTGGTGTGACTGTATATTCCGAAACAGAGAAAAAAGGAACAGCAACCGATGTCGATGGCAGCTTTTCACTTAACTTATCTTCCGCAAAAGGAAATCTTAAATTTACTTATGTTGGATTCAAAACTCTGACATTAGAAGCATCTCTTAAAATGGGAACAATAGAGATGGAATCAGAATCTTTTGGCCTGAATGACGTGATTATCACTTCAACAATTGGCGTAGACCGTAAAACTCCGGTGGCGATGTCTTCCATCGATGCTGAAGTGATAAGTATAAAAGTAGGAACAAAGGAGTTCCCTGAAATGTTAAAATCTACACCTGGTGTATATGCTACTAAAGTGGGTGGAGGATATGGAGACTCAAATTTAAGAGTTAGAGGTTTTGATTCACCCAATGTTGCCGTCATGGTAAATGGTGTGCCTATGAACGATATGGAGTGGGGTGGCCTTTATTGGTCAAACTGGGCAGGACTAGGTGATGTTACACGTGTAATGCAGGTGCAACGCGGACTCGGAGCATCAAAAGTATCGTCTCCTTCTGTTGGAGGTTCAATCAATATTATCACTAAATCTACCGATGCACGAAAAGGTGGTTCTGTTTATTACGGAATGGCTAATAATGGATATAATAAAGTATCCTTTAATATATCTACCGGATTGATGGATAATGGTTGGGCTGTAACGTTGTTAGGTTCGAAAACATGGAGCGATGGTTACATCCAAGCTACAGATTATGAGGCTTACTCATACTTTTTGAATATATCAAAACAACTTGGATCAAATCAAACATTGTCATTAACTGCATTTGGCGCTCCTCAGTGGCACAATCAGCGGAAAGACCAGCTTCTTATATCTGAGTGGGCAAAATTGCCGGAAGATTCAAGATATCAGTATAATGCAGGTTATGGATACGATGCTTCAGGGCGGTTCAAAACATTTAACTATAATGAATATCATAAACCTCAGATTTCGTTAAACCATGTTTGGGATATTAATCTTAAATCTAGTTTATCCACAGCTCTTTACCTCTCTCTTGGTTCAGGAGGAGGTTACTCGGGGGTAGGAAAAAATCGTAATTATGCTTATGGATCTAATACAGCAGGGTATGTTAATAATGAAGAAAATACAGACTACCCTTATCGTAAGAATGATGGGAAAATAGCAGGATACGGAACACTTGATTTTGGTAAAATTATGTCTGAAAATGCAGAGAATCCGAATGGTTCGCAGTTGGCAATCCAGAATGCAATTAATAACCACCTCTGGGTAGGTTTATTATCTACGTATTCTAATAAAATAACGGATGAAATAGAACTACAAGGTGGTGTCGATATTCGTTATTACAACGGAATTCACAAAACCAAAATTGTAGATTTACTTGGAGGTAAATTCCTTGTTGATCCCCAAAGAGCTACTGATGGAAAGTATAAAGATAATCCTGAATGGGTAGATGAAAAGTTAACTGTTGGAGATATTGTTTACCGCAACTATGACGGATTTGTAATGCAGGAAGGAGTATTCGGGCAAGCGGAATACTCAAAAAATAAATTAAATGCGTTTATTGCCGGTTCGTTTAATATGAGTAACTATTGGCGGATCGAAAAGTTTGCAGCCGATAATGAAAAATCTGCAACTAAAAATAAAGCTGGTTTTGGTATCAAAGGAGGAGCAAACTATAACTTGACTGATAATCATAATGTATATACCAACATAGGTTACTTTTCGCGTACACCGTTTTATTCAAAAGGAGTCTTCTTGAATGCCCAAAAGAGTAACGACATGAACCCGGACGGGAAGAATGAGAAGATATTTTCTATGGAAGCCGGATACGGATTCGTTAATCACATGTTTAATGGAAAAGTGAATGTTTATCGTACAAAATGGATAGATAAGACATTGGTAATTTCCAAAACAAATTCAGATGATAGAGAAGTTCTTAACTTATCGGGAGTGGATGCTTTACATCAAGGAGTAGAATTTGAATTAAGAGCGAAGCCATTAAGAAATCTAGAATTAATGGGTATGGCCTCGTTTGGTAACTGGAAATGGGACAGCAATGCTTCTGGTTATGCAATAAGTGATAATGGACAGGTTTCTTCTTCGCAAACAAATGTTTATCTGAAAGGAATTCATGTGGGTAATGCTGCCCAAACTACACTTGCTTTTGGCGCCGACTATCAGGTGTTCAGAGATATGCGTATTGGAGTGGACTACAATTTCTATGGTCGCAATTTTGCTGCATTCTCCGTTGATCAGATGTCCGATCTTGGGAAAGATTATAAATTTCCACAACCATGGAAAATTCCTGATTATAGTACATGGGATTTGAATTTCAACTATAAATTCCAAGTTGCAGGTCTGAATACGACATTTAGAGCTAATATTGATAATATATTAGATGCTGTATATATTATGGATGCGAAAGACGGCGGCACGGGCTTAGCCGGAGATGCTTTGGTATATTATGGTTTTGGGCGTACTTGGAGCGTAGGTCTGAAAGTAAACTTCTAAATCAACGTTGAATATTAAATAAGAAAGAATATGAAAAAAATAATATATGTACTGTTTGTAGTCTTTGTTGCATTTTCTTGTAAGGACTTCAATGTGGATGAGGATTGGTTAGATGATTCAGGAAAACCGACAAATGTCGCCGCTTATGAGTATACTGTGGTTGATGCAGATTTTACGACTATTGCAACTGGACTTAAAGCTAATAAGACTAAGGCCGATACTCTTCGAGCAAATCAGTTGCTTACATTAAAGAAGTTTACACCCGAATTCACTCCGGCTGAACTGATTCCGTATTTATTGAATAGTAAATATTTTACGGCTGATTTGAAGTCGTCTGCTAAGATTACTTATAAATATGATGCTGCCCGCGATGCCGTTGTTAGTGGATTGTCTGGAGCTGGGTATATTTTAAATGCAAGTGATTATAAATTGGCATGGGGCAGTGACTTATATGCAAGTTCTCTTAATCCGCAGAAAACTCCTGATGCAAAATTGCCTTTAATTCTTGCTGCTAATTATACTGCTTCTGAAGAAGGGGATTATGTCACTTTGGAGTATAGTTACTCTACAGAAAACTCAGTGACATCTGTAGTGGAAGGTACACCGGTATATTTTTCTGAGGATTTTGAATCATATGCTACTGACGCATTCAGCATTCCGGGCTGGATTAACAAAGACGTGTCGGGTGTAAAACAATGGCAGGTGAAGTATTTTGCCACGGAGAATAATAAATATATGCAGATAACATCTAACGGTAATCCTCTGGAGAAAAATACCTCTTGGTTGATAACTCCGCAAGTGGACCTTGAAGCGGCAATAACACCATATCTTACATTTTTTGTAACAGCCGGTTATTATAACGCCGATTGTTTGTCTATAAAAATATCTACGAACTTTGATGGCACAGAAGCTGGTATTGGTACTGCAACATGGACAGATATTACGAATAAATTTACTTTACCTAAAGCTCCGGCATCAGGTTATGGCACATTGGCTACTGCGGGCATGGGTGACCTAGGTGCCTATAAGGGTAAGAAAGTATATATAGCATTTAAGTACGATGGAGATGATACAACTACTCCTGTTAAGACTACGACCTTCCAGGTTGACAAAGTTAAGGTTTGCGAAGCGACAGTTGGTATAGATGTCCCTAACAAAGTGCCTCAATATGCATCTTATACATATTCCGGAGGGGCATGGAAAAAGGTTGGTTCCAATATCATTACACTTCAGCCGGCTGATTATACTGAATTAGAAATAACTACAAATACCATGACCGCTGCTCAGGCAAAAGATCTTCTCCCTCAATATCTGGTAAGAAACGCGATAGGAGTAGAAGGTACGGAAAAAGTGCTTGTATATAGGACAAAAGCAGGGGAATTCTATGCTGAGAAATATACGTTCACAAGTGGATCTTGGGTGTTGAATACTACACTGTCGGATCAGACTTCACAATTTGTTCGTGGCTGGGACAGTACTGCTAAAAAGAGTAAATGGGTTTTTGATCCAACACATATACTTACATTGACCAAAGAAGACTATATGATGGTGGTTACTTATGTGCAAAATAATTTGGTGTCGGCCCAAAATCCGGACTTGATAAATGCAACATATAAAGATTCTGAATACTATTATGGTTTTAGTGCAAATTATAGGAATATTACATATAGGGATAGAGACCGCAAATTGGATAAAACTTATCCTGCTGATGCTACGGACGCAGATAAAACTGCTTTTATGAATCAGCGAACTAAAGATGGTTTGATTCTATTCCTTACATTGAAGTATCCTGATGCGCAGCCGATGGTTAGTGGTGTAGAGCAATTTGCTGAAATCAGAAATCTGACAATTTTCAGCGAGCCCGGTATTGTTTTACCAAATAATAATGGTTATTGGTCTTACACATTCCAGTGCGTTGGTGACAAAGATTGGAAATTCGTCAGCCGTGAATCTAACGACGGCAGATCTGAGGTTGCTCAATAATATGAGATAAATAAAATAATAAAAGCTGCGGATTTATTTCCGCAGTTTTTTTGTTTTTTGGTTGTGATATATATCCCTTCTTCGTGGCTTTTTTTAGAACCTGTTTAAATTTTATTCGTTCCGATTTTCAGAACTATTTTCAGAATGATTTTTTCTTTTCTGAAGCGCGAATAGCGGGCTATTCAAGCTGAAGAAAGGGAAAAATCAGATAAAAAGAGACTGAAAATGAACGAAAAAAGAGCTATAATAAAATGTTTTGGTAAAATTTAAACAGGCTCTTAGCTATAATTGTTTTATATTTGAGGGTTAAAATTTCATTTATGAAAAAGATACTATTTGTCTCTTTGTTGATCATATTATTCCTCCCTTGCTATGCTCAGCAATATGTTGTGACTTCGATGAAAGGAGAGTACATTCCTGTTACCGGTACTAATCGTCCTGATAAAGAAATGGCCGATACGGTGGCTTACTATAAGCATCGGATGCAGAATGTTATGGATCAGGTGATTGGGAGCTCTGCTCAATATATGGCTGTCGGGAAACCTGAAAGCTTACTGACGAATTTTACCTCAGATGTTATGCTGGGGCTCGACACTAAATATACAGACGGACAGCCTGTAGATCTGACGATGATGAATGTGCATGGACACCGGTCGCCTGTTCCGGAAGGGGATATAACAGTAGGTGATGTATTCAGTACATATTCTTTCGAGAATGAATTGGTAGTTGTTCGCATCAAAGGCTCCAATCTGAAAGAGGTCTTCGATGGTTATGCCGGTATAGGAGGCGCAGGCATATCCGGGAACGTAAAGCTTGTAATAAAAGATAAGCAACTACAGAGTGCGAAAGTTAACGGGTTTCCTTTAGACCGGAACAAGATTTATACTATCGTTACCTTAGATTATCTGGCGGAGGGGAATGATGGCATGAAAGCGTTGAAAAAAGCCGAATCCGTTACGAATACGGGCCTGACATTGCGCGATTATATGATGGATTATATAAAAGCAAAGGCAAAGAACGGCGAAAAGATATCGTCCAAGATAGACGGCCGTATTGTAATTGAATAATTTAGAACGGAAATGAAACAGAAATATATATACGCGCTTGTTATACTTTGTTTATCTCTTAGCGCCCCGGCTCAGAAGAAGCTTGTTATCCTTCATACGAATGATACGCACAGTCACTTGGAGCCTTTGCCGGCATCTGATAAATACAATCCCGGTCAGGGAGGAGTGGTTAATAGAAAAGCTATTATCGACAGTATCCGTAGTGTAGAAGAGAACGTCTTGCTGATCGATGCCGGAGACTTTGTGCAGGGCACACCCTATTTTAATATGTTTAAAGGGCGGGCGGAAGTCGATGCCATGAACCTGATGAAATATGACGTGACGGTTATTGGCAACCATGAGTTCGATTATGGATTGGATACAATGAAAATGATCTTCGAAAGGCTCGATTTTCCTATTCTGTGCTGTAATTACGATTTTTCGCGAACTGTTCTTAAAGATATGGTAAAACCATATGTTATATTGAATAGATTTGGCTTAAAAATAGGCATTATAGGTGTTGGAGTCGATCCCGAAGGTTTGGTTCAAAAGGATAAATATACAGGAATGACTTTTAGCCCGATAATAGAATCAGTGAATCGATATGCTGAACTATTAAAAAAACAAGAAAAGTGTGACCTTATTATTTGTGTTTCGCACGCGGGATACGGAACAGACCAGGTAATAGCTGAAAAATCCGAATATCTGGATATAATCATCGGAGGACATTCGCATACATTTATGAAAGAGCCGGATATGCGTAAAAATCTTTTTGGGAAAGATGTAATGGTTTATCAGACCGGACGATACGGTGTCAATCTTGGTAAAATTGAAGTCGAATTAGAAAAAGCAATAAAGTAATATAAATAACCAGAATACTATGATGAGCATAAAAATCCGTTTAATTTTCATGAACTTCCTTCAGTTCTTTATATGGGGAGCATGGATGATCACTATTGGCAATTATTGGTTTAGTACAAAACACTGGCAAAGTGAAGATTTTGGAATTATTTTTTCAACTATGGGGATTGCATCCATTTTTATGCCGACCCTGTGTGGTATTATTGCCGATCGCTGGATCAATGCTGAAAGATTATACGGAATTTTGCATATATTATGCGGAGCTACTTTTCTTTCGTTGCCGTTGGTAAACGATCCTAATACATTCTTTTGGGTTATATTGCTCGCTATGATTTTCTATATGCCGACTTTGGCCCTGTCAAATTCGGTTGCATATACGGTTTTAAATAAAAATGGATTAGATACCGTAAAGCATTTTCCTCCTATTCGGGTGTGGGGTACAGTCGGGTTTATCGCTGCTATGTGGCTGACAAACCTTACGGAGAATAAAGCATCGGAAAATCAGTTTTATATAGCAGGAATTACAGCGTTGATTTTAGGTTTGTATGCTTTCTCTCTACCAAAATGCCTTCCGCAGAAATCTGCCAGTAAGAATAAATCTTTGACAGAGATGTTGGGGTTAGATGCCTTCAAATTGTTCAAAGACTACAAGATGGCATTATTTTTCTTGTTTAGTATGCTTTTAGGAGCAGCTTTGCAATTAACGAATGCTTATGGAGATACTTTCCTCGACGACTTTAAAAATATCCCTGAATATGCCGACTCTTTTGTGGTAAGGTACTCTACTATTATTTTGTCTATATCGCAGGTATCTGAAACGTTATTCATCTTGGCAATTCCTTTCTTCCTTAGAAAATTCGGAATAAAGAAGGTGATGCTGATTAGTATGTTCGCATGGGTTCTTCGCTTTGGATTGTTTGCCTACGGTGATCCTGCCGGAGGTCTGTGGATGATCGTTCTTTCATGTATCGTTTACGGCATGGCGTTCGATTTTTTCAATATTTCGGGTTCTTTATTCGTCGACAGGTCTACCGATTCCAAAATACGTTCATCGGCTCAAGGATTGTTTATGATGATGACAAACGGTTTCGGTGCTGTATTAGGGAGCTGGACTAGCGGTATGCTTATCGGTAAATTCTTTACTGATGCCGGTGGCGCTAAAGACTGGCATTCAATCTGGCTTTGCTTTGCGGCATACGCTTTAGTTGTAGCTGTATTATTTGCCATCTTTTTCAGATATAAACATACGCCTGAGGGTGATACCAAAAAGTGATTTTTGAGGCAACCGCACAAAATTCATTTCATTTGGATTGCTTCGAGCAAAGCTCTCGCAATGACGGATAAAACCCATACTATTCGTCATTGTGAATCTGCGCAAGCAGGGGGATATATCGAAGATGCTTCTAATAAGGATATGAGAAAATAAAACGTCTTTTCATTGGCAATAATGTTGCCTTTCTAAAAACAGATGTTATGGATAAGTTAACCAAAGAACAAAGACGTAAGAATATGCAAGCTGTAAAGGCTACCGGCTCTAAAATTGAGACTGCCTTAGCTAGAGCATTATTTGCTCGTGGTTATCGTTATCGTAAAAATGATAAATCTGTATTCGGAAAACCTGATTTGACATTCAAAAAATATAAAATTGCAATCTTTGTAGATAGTGAATTTTGGCATGGAAAAGATTGGACTATTCGTAAAAATGATCATAAATCAAATCAAGAGTTTTGGTATAAAAAAATAGAACGTAATATAGAGCGAGATAAAGAAGTCAATCTCGAATTAACAGAACAAGGATGGAAAGTTCTTCGATTTTGGGGTAGAGACATCAATAAAAATTTGTTATTTTGTATTCTAGAAATAGAAGAAGCTATAAATTATTCAAAAATGAATTTTACAGAAAGAATATCGCTGGAAGAAATAAACGGAAAAAATGTAAGAATCCGCTTAATAGAGCCTGAATCTAATGAGGAAGCGGTATTAACTCACTATATCCATAATAGCACTAATGGTGTCTCTAAGTTCTATAAAAAAGAAGCTATTGAAACAACTAAAAATATATTGGCAGCAAAATATCCGAAGGAAACTATCACGAGTAAGGTTGCCGAAGACGCATTACAATATGGTATATTCAATACCTTTAATGTGCCATTTTTACCGGATGAAAAGCCTAAGTTTAAATTTATAGATTTATTTGCTGGAATAGGAGGCTTTCGGTTAGCTCTTCAAAATTTGGGAGGGAAATGTGTATTTACCAGTGAATGGGATAAAGATGCTCAACGAACATATAGAGCTAATTTTGGAGAAGTACCATTTGGTGATATAACTAAAGCTGAAATTAAAGCATATATTCCGGATAAATTCGATATACTGTGTGCCGGTTTTCCTTGCCAAGCTTTTTCAATAGCAGGAAAAAGAGGCGGATTTGAAGATACGAGAGGTACACTCTTCTTTGATGTTGCTGAAATAATAAAAACAAGGCAACCTAAAGCCTTTTTCTTGGAAAATGTGAAAGGACTTCGCAACCATGATAAAGGAAAGACTTTGGAAACAATACTTAATGTTTTGCGTGAAGATTTAGGTTACTATGTTCCTGAACCACAAATTGTAAATGCGAAAAATTTTGGAGTACCTCAAAATAGAGAACGTATTTATATTGTTGGATTTCATCCTGACTTAAATATAAATGACTTTTCATATCCAATCCCAACAGATGATACCAAAACTTTTGCTGATATAAAAGAAGGAAAGGTCGTTCCTACAAAATTTTATTTATCAACTCAATATTTACAAACATTGAAAGCCCATAAGGCAAGACATGAAGATAAAGGTAATGGTTTTGGTTATGGAATTATTCCGGATGATGGAATTGCAAATGCTATTGTTGTAGGAGGAATGGGTAGGGAACGGAATTTGGTTATTGATGATAGAATAACCGACTTTATTCCAACTACAAAGATAAAAGGGGAGGTTAATCGGGAGGGAATCCGGAAGATGACACCTAGAGAGTGGGCTAGATTACAAGGGTTTCCCGATAATTTTCTCATTCCGGTAGCAGATGCTTCTGCATACAAACAATTTGGTAATTCTGTAGCTGTTCCTGCAATTCAAGCTACAGCCAGAGAAATCTTATTAAACTTAGGGATAGATGTTGACAGGAAATAAAGGAGAATGGAGTGAAGTATATACTCTTCTCAAAATTATTGCAGATGAAAAACTTTATGCAGGAGATAAGGACTTAAATAAAATAGAAGGACTTGTATTCCCCATCGTTAAAGTTTTACGTACAGAATCAAATGGAACATATGAGTTTTCTTATGACAGCACTTTAGTTCTGATAAAAAATGGATTAACAGAGTATAAAATTCCAATTTCTGATTTTCATAAACAAGCATCAAATTTATTATCACACCTAAAGATTGCAACAGGTTCGTCGTTCTCCCATAAAGAAACGGAGAAGTTTATAGATTCTTTTGATTGTCATTCTCTCAAAGCCAGTTCATCTGTGAAAAGTGATATACAAGTAGTTATTCATGACTTGAGGACTGGTGTTAATCCTTTATTGGGGTTTAGTATTAAATCTCAACTGGGTGGAGCTTCTACTCTGTTAAATGCAAGTAGAACAACAAATTTTGTCTATAAAATATCAAACTCAACCCTTTCGGACAGCGATATTCTTGCTATTAATGCTATTTCAACAAAAAGTAAAATCATGGATAGAATAAATGCCATTAAAAGTAAAAATGGTATTTTAGAATTTCAACAGCTTGAAAGTGCTATCTTTGGAAATAACTTGACCTTGATTGATAGTGCTTTACCTTCTATATTAAGTGATATTTTACTTTTATACTACACGACAAAACATACTACTGTAAAAGACTTGGTAGAGCAAACTACAAAATTTAATCTGTTAAAGTTTGATACTTCAACTAAACACCCTTTCTACTCATATAAAATAAAACGTTTTTTGACAGATATTGCACTAGGCATGATGCCCTCCAAGGTTTGGACTGGGGAGTTAGATGCGACAGGCGGATATTTGATTGTAAAAGAGGATGGCGATATTTTATGCTATCACATTTACAACAGAAACGAATTTGAAGATTATTTGCTGAATAACACTAAACTAGAAACTGCAAGTAGTACAAGACACGGGTTTGGTTCTATTTATAAACAAAATGGAGAACTCTTATTTAACTTGAATTTGCAAATAAGGTTTATAAAATAGATACTTACTTAGAGACTTAAATATTGTCAAAGGAGACGATACTCCCCGTTCGCGCAGACTTTAGTTGTAGCTGTATTATTTGCCATCTTTTTCAGATATAAACATATGCCTGAGGGTGATACCAAAAAGTGATTTTTGAGGCTCCCTATAATTTGCAGGGATATTATTATCTTTGCAGTTCGAATAACATTCTTTCAAAAATAAGAAATGCTGAATAATTTAGGGGCTGAATTTCAAGATATACTAAAAGGGAAGTTTTCAGGAAAGATATTTGAGACGATATCTCAGGTGTCGGATGAAATGCATCTCGAATGCTATGCCATCGGGGGCTATGTAAGGGATATATTCTTACATCGTCCATCCAAAGATATTGATGTTGTCACGGTTGGTAAAGGTATAGAACTTGCACAAGCTGTAGCTAAAAAGCTCGGAAGAAATGCCCGTCTCTCTGTATTTAAAAACTTCGGAACAGCCCAAATCAAATATAAAGATACGGAGGTGGAATTTGTCGGCGCCCGGCGCGAATCTTATCAGCGGGATTCCCGCAAGCCGATAGTCGAAGATGGTACTTTGGAAGATGATCAGAATCGCCGCGATTTTACAATCAATGCTTTGGCTGTTTGCCTGAATAAAGACCGCTTTGGAGAACTGCTTGATCCCTTTGGCGGACTGGAAGATATGGAAAATCTGATTATCCGGACACCTCTCGATCCCGATATTACGTTCAGCGACGATCCTTTGCGTATGTTGCGGGCTATCCGGTTTTCATCTCAACTAGGGTTTGATATTGAAGCGGAAACATTCGATGCCATTTCCCGCAATAAAGATAGGATAGAAATTATATCCAAAGAGCGGATTGTTGACGAGCTGAATAAAATAGTCCTGTCGCCGAAGCCATCGATCGGTTTTTTACAACTCGATCAAACAGGGCTACTGTCTATTATCTTTCCTGAACTGGTGGCCCTGAAAGGCGCGGAAACAAAAGAAGGGGTAGGGCATAAGGATAATTTTTATCATACATTGGTTGTTCTCGATAATATTGCGAAAAAGACAGATAATCTTTGGCTCCGTTGGTCGGCTATCCTGCACGATATAGCGAAACCTGCTACCAAAAGATGGGATGGCAAACAAGGCTGGACATTTCATAATCATAATTTCATCGGAGAACGGATGATTCCCGGTATTTTCCGCCGGATGAAACTGCCTCTCAACGAGAAGATGAAGTATGTTCAAAAAATGGTAACTTTGCATATGCGTCCACAATCGCTGGTAGACGACAGCACTTCCGATTCGGCTGTTCGCAGGCTTTTGTTTGAAGCAGGGGACGATATAGAGGATTTGATGACCTTGTGTGAAGCCGATATAACCTCTAAAAATCCCGAAAAAGTAAGGAGAAATCTTCGTAACTTTGAGATTGTACGGGGAAAACTGAAAGAGATAGAAGAAAAAGATCATGTCCGAAACTTCCAACCACCGATAGACGGCGCGGAGATTATGGAAATATTCGGACTGACTCCCGGTCCCGAAGTAGGACGGTTGAAATCTTCTATCAAAGATGCTATATTGGACGGAGTAATACCTAACGAATATGACGCTGCTTATGCATACTTATTAGACAAAGCAAAAAAGATAGGGCTTGAACCTAAGAATAAATAAAAGAATAAAAATGACTATAAAATCGATCATCGTAGCTGTTGACGAAAACAATGCGATAGGAAAGGGGAATAATCTCCTTTGCCATTTGCCGAATGACCTGAAATATTTCAAGTCTGTTACTCAAGGGTATCCGGTAATTATGGGACGAAAGACTTTCGAATCGCTACCGAAAGGAGCTTTGCCTAATCGACGCAATATTGTTATCACCCGTAATAAAGAGTTGCAATTTGACCGTTGCGAGATGATTTCGTCAATAAGTGAGGCTATAGATTTGTGTAAGAACGAAGAGCAATTGTTTATTATCGGAGGAGGAAGTGTTTATCATGAGGCGATTGATATGGCAGACCGTCTTTATTTAACCCGTATTCATCATAAATTTGAAGATGCAGACACCTTCTTTCCTTCCATAGATCAGACTCAATGGACACTGGTGTCGAGAGAAGATCATCAACCGGATGAAAAGCATAAGTATGGGTACAGTTTTATAACTTTCGATAAAATAAAACGTTAATATCCTTGCTTATATAAAATAAACATTCTATTTTTGCATCCCGAATCCGTAGAGAGAAATAATAACAGATAATATATATAGCGATGAAAAGAACTTTTCAACCATCCAACAGAAAGAGGAAAAATAAACATGGTTTTCGCTCAAGAATGGCTACTGCAAATGGTCGCAGAGTATTAGCATCCCGCAGGGCTAAAGGACGTGCAAAACTTAGTGTTTCTGACGAATATCCTAAATAATAGTTTGGAATAAGCAGATTTAAGTATACGACAAAGAGTAGGAATTAATTTTAATTCTTACTTTTGTTGTTTATAGATAGTTTATTTCTTATGAATTGGTTCGATTTGGTTGTTATAATACTTGTTCTCGTAACTCTGGGTAAGGGTTTTTTTTCGGGGCTTGTGATGCAAATCGCATCCCTTGCCGGTATAGTGCTGGGAGCTATTTTTGCGGGACAGCTTTCAGCGTTGATCGCACCCAGACTTATTCAATTTACCGATGCCTCGCCTCATATTATTGGACCGTTATCCTATATTATCGCTTTTGTAGCTATCCTTGTGGGATTGTTTTTTGCGGGAAAACTTATCGAATCATTTGTGGAGGCTTTACAGATTGGCTTTTTAAATCGCTTGGGAGGAGCTGTCTTTTGTTGTGCTAAATGGATTGTAATATTTAGTATTTTGTTGAATCTTCTCGTGGAATTCGATCAAAATAAAGTCTATATAAAAGAAGATATACGCGAAAATTCATATACTTACCCGTATATTACAAAAATATCGCAAACAGTGATTCCTTACCTGAAGTTTGATTGGGTGAAGGAATCAGAGTAGATTCAGAATGTTATATAACAAAAACGGCTGCAATGTTTTCTTCATTACAGCCGTTTATTTATTTAGGATTATTTAAATCTGATTGCCGCTTGCGCTGCCGATAGGCGTGCGATAGGCACACGGTAAGGCGAACAGCTTACATAGTTCAGTCCTACGCAATGGCAGAACTCGATTGAAGCGGGTTCACCTCCATGCTCTCCGCAGATACCGACTTTCATATTCGGACGTGTTTGACGGCCTTTGGTTACGGCAGATTTCACCAATTCGCCCACACCCTCGCGGTCTATCGTTTGGAATGGGTCGTCTTTTAGGATGCCTTTTTCCAGATAGACAGGAAGGAATTTACCAACGTCGTCGCGGGAGAATCCAAATGTCATCTGAGTAAGGTCGTTTGTTCCCAATGAGAAGAATTCAGCAGATTCGGCCAGCTTGTCCGCAGTAATAGTTGCGCGAGGTGTTTCCACCATGGTGCCCACTTCGTATTTAATGCGATCGCCCATTTCGGCAAATACTTGTTCAGCCGTTTCGCGAATGATGTTTTCCTGATATTTCATTTCACTCAAACTGGTAGTCAGCGGAACCATGATTTCAGGATGTGCTTCGATACCTTTCTTCTTCAGTGCCAATGCAGCTTGTAGGATGGCACGGGTCTGCATTTCTGAAATTTCGGGATATGTATTGGCTAAACGGCAACCACGGTGTCCGAGCATCGGGTTCATTTCGTGCAGGGAGTTGATCTTTTGTTTAACCTTACTTTCCGAAATATGCATTGCTTCGGTCATTTCTTCGATACCCTTGATGTCCTGAGGCAGGAACTCATGCAATGGCGGGTCAAGGAAACGAACTGTAACAGGAAGTCCTTGCATGGCGGTAAATATACCTTCAAAGTCTTTCTGCTGTAAAGGAAGCAATTTTTTCAAAGCTTCTTTGCGTTCTTCTGTCGTATCTGCAAGGATCATTTCGCGCATGGCAATGATCTTATCTCCTTCAAAGAACATATGCTCAGTACGGCAAAGGCCTATGCCTATAGCGCCAAAGTTGCGTGCCACCTCCGCATCGTGTGGAGTGTCGGCGTTTGCCCTTACTTTCAGGCGGGTGTATTTGTCTGTAAGTTTCATTAAGGTTGCAAAGTCTTCGCTCATTTCAGGCTCTTGTGTTGCAACTTTTCCGTCGTAAACTTCTCCGGTGGTGCCGTTGATAGAAATCCAGTCGCCTTCACGATATGCCATTCCGTTCACTTCAAGTGCCCGCATTTTGTAATTGATACGGAGGTCGGATACTCCCGATACGCAGCATTTGCCCATACCGCGTGCAACTACCGCCGCATGCGATGTCATACCGCCCCGGGCTGTAAGAATACCTTCTGCTACCGCCATTCCTTTCAGGTCTTCGGCTGATGTTTCAATACGGACAAGGATTAATTTTTTCCCTTTGCTGTGGCTTGTTTGCCATTCCGCGTCATCGGCAAAGAATACGATTTGTCCTGTGGCAGCACCCGGTGAAGCCGGCAGGCCTTTTGCTATAACTGTTGCCTGTTTTAATGCTTTTGTTTCAAAAACAGGGTGTAGCAATTCATCTATTTTCTGAGGTTCTACCCGTAGTATAGCTTCTTCTTCCGGTATCGCACCTTCATTCAACAAATCGATAGCAATTTTTACGGCCGCAGCGCCTGTGCGTTTTCCACTACGGGTTTGTAACAGCCATAATTTGCCGTCTTGAATAGTGAATTCAAGATCTTGCATATCTTTATAGTGTGATTCCAGTTTTTTCTGGATTTCATTCAGTTGTTTGTATGTTTCCGGCATAACTTCTTCCAAAGAAAGTCCTTTTACTTTTCTATCTTCCTCTGTCAAACCTTGTTGTTCAGCCCACTCTTTAGATCCTTTTAGTGTGATCTGTTGAGGAGTGCGTGTTCCGGCTACAACATCCTCACCCTGTGCATTGATGAGAAATTCTCCATTGAAGCAGTTTTCTCCTGTTGCCGAGTTACGGGTGAAGGCTACACCTGATCCCGAATTATCATTCATATTGCCGAATACCATTGCCTGTACATTGACAGCAGTTCCCCATTCGGCAGGAATGTTGTTCAATTTGCGGTAGAATATAGCCCGGTCGTTCATCCAGCTTTCAAATACAGCCATGATGGCATTCCAAAGTTGTTCCCACGGATCTGTAGGGAAATCTTTTCCGGTCTTATCTTTAATGATAGCTTTAAATCTTTTTACTAACTCTTGTAAACATTCAGTAGTAAATTCAGAGTCCAGATGGATACCCTTTTCTTCTTTCAGATCTTCTATTATTTCTTCAAAAACGTCCGCGTCGTCTTTTTCCTGAGGTTTCAATCCCATAACCACGTCTCCATACATCTGTATAAAACGCCGGTAAGAATCCCAAGCAAAGCGAGGGGCGTTTGATTTGCGAGCCATAGCTTCTACGGCTTCGTCATTCATTCCCAGATTTAATATAGTGTCCATCATTCCGGGCATCGAGGCTCTTGCTCCCGAGCGGACCGAAACTAAAAGAGGGTAATTTTTGTCTCCGAACTTAGGGCCGTCTACAGTCTGTTCGATATGCCGTATTGCATTTTTCACATCCTGTGTAAGAAGTTTAATAACATTTTCTTTTCCTTCTTTATAGAACATGTTACAAACTTCAGTTGTAATTGTAAAACCCGGAGGTACAGGTATTCCCATCAAGCTCATTTCGGCCAGATTAGCGCCTTTTCCTCCTAACAATTCCTTCATTTTTGCGTTTCCCTCGGTAGCGTTACCGCCAAAGACATAAACAGACTTTTCACTCATACTGTAAAGATTTTTAAAAGGTTAGTAATATTTCTATATGTTTTTATATTAGATTTGAATAAAAAACTATTGACCATGAACCCCATGACCAATTCTCTTCAATATTAGGAAAAAATAATTGAAATTCAAAGCATTTTAAGCTAAATTAAATGTGTTGTTTGGCAATATATAAGTTTAATTAACCGATAAAAATGAATGATGTAAATTTTAAACAGGTTCTTAATGATATTCAAATCTAAAATAATTCTAAAACAAACTCACTTTCGTGATTTTATAGCTATTCTTTAAACTTATAATCTGGAAAGAAGGCTTCTCAAAATAGTTTTTTTATATATTTGTAGGCTTTAATCACTTAGAAACGAACGCCAGATATGAATATAGCACTTATCGGATACGGTAAAATGGGGCATGAAATAGAAAAGATTGCCAAAGAAAGAGGCCATAATATTGTAGCAATCATAGATGTAAGTAACACGGATGAGTTTGATTCTCCCGCATTTAAAAGCGCGGATGTCGCCATTGAGTTTTCTATTCCTGTCAGTGCATTAAGCAACTACAGACGATGCTTTGCGGCCAACGTTCCTGTAGTAGCCGGAACAACAGGGTGGCTGGAGCATATGGATGAAGTAAAAAAGGCCTGTGAGGAAAACAATCAAACCTTCTTCTATGCATCCAATTACAGTCTGGGGGTAAATATATTCTTTGTCCTGAATAAATATCTTGCCCGTATGATGAATGATTATCCGGACTATAATGTAAATATAGAAGAGATCCATCATATTCATAAACTGGATGCACCGAGTGGTACAGCTATCACTTTAGCAGAAGGCATTATTGAGAATATAGATAGGAAAAATCACTGGAATCCGGAAAAAGAAGAAAAGAATACCGATCTGGTTATTCATTCTGTACGCGAAGGAGAAGTTCCCGGTATTCACGAGATTGTATATGAATCGGAGGCCGATATAATCAGTATAAAACATGATGCCAAAAACCGGAAAGGCCTTGCCTTAGGAGCTGTGATAGCCGCCGAATTTACAAAAGGTAAAAAAGGATTTTTGGGAATGAATGACTTGCTTAAATTTTAAATCGCAATATGGAAAAAAATACAGCAAAACAAGATAACAACAAAAGTGAAAAAAAGAAGCCGGGAATCAGACAATGGATATACGCCGTCCTGATTTGTGCTTTCTGCATCTGGTTTGTTCTCTGGACAGGATATTGGGGTGTATTGATACTTATCCCGGTATTCATAGATATTTATATCACAAAATTCATCCGTTGGGGAGCTTGGCGTGAAGCCAAAAATCCTAAAGTGAGAAGTATTCTGGATTGGGTCGACGCTATTCTCTTTGCTTTGATAGGAGTATGGTTTATCAATACGTTCTTTTTCCAAAACTATCAGATACCATCATCCTCTCTCGAAAAATCATTACTGGTAGGAGATTTCCTTTGTGTAAGCAAGGTTAGCTATGGGGCGCGTTCCCCTATGACTCCGTTCTCTTTACCACTGATGCAGCATACATTTCCGGGATTGAACATCAAATCTTATCTGGAAAATCCTCAACTGGAATATAAACGCTTCAAAGGAACAGGTGTAATCACTCGTAACGATATAGTTGTATTCAATTATCCTTCGGGAGATACAGTTGCTACCAATATTCAAAACCGGGACTATTATGCACTATGTAAAGAAGCACAGTCGGAAGGTGGAAGAAGCTATGTTTGGTCGAGGAAAGATATCTATGGAGAGATTGTTTATCGTCCGGTAGACAGGCGCGAGAATTACGTAAAACGTTGCGTCGGCCTTCCGGGAGAAACTGTTTCGATGAGGAACGACACTGTCTTTATCGATGGTAAAGCTATAGCAAATCCTGAAAATGAACAGTTGGCCTATGTGGTACAAACGAATGGAACCTTCATTTCGGATAATGTATGGATAGACGAATTGAAAATTAGCTCGGAAGATATGGCTTCAAGAGGATCGCAAGAGATTAGCCAGATGGACTCTGCTCAGTTAAGCGCAATAGGATTAGCGCCAACGAATGGCAATCCTAGTATTTTATATGAATACGTATTTTTAACCAAGGATAAAGTAGAAATATTGAAGAAAAAGTCATTTGTGCTGAAAATTATAAAACAAAATGAATATTTGAAAAATTGGGCTATATTCCAGAATAAGATCCCTATTCAACGAGAGCAATACCCTATCACTTACGATCAACCATCTTATGCTGGTGACTTTCCAGCCCTATGGATTCCGGCCAAAGGTTCAACTATCAAATTCGATACGAATGTAGACTATAAAGTAGCTGCCTATAGCCGTTGTATAAAGAACTACGAACATAACAGTTTTGAATATAAAGGCGGAAAAGTATACATCAATGGGCAGCAAGCCGATGCGTATACATTCAAGTTCGACTATTACTTTATGATGGGCGACAATCGCGACAATTCTGCCGACTCTCGTGCATGGGGCTTCGTTCCTGAAGATCACATTGTGGGTAAGCCTCTATTTATCTGGTTGTCTTTGGATAAAGACAAAGGATGGTTTAGCGGAAAAATACGTTGGGGACGGCTTTTCACTTCGGGGAATAAAAAATAACCTAATTATTTTGGGGATTGAAACATGTCTTCAAAGAAAAAAAACATATATCTTTTTTTGGGCAAGGTGATATTAATCACTTTGCTCATTATCTTTTGTATACGCACTTTTTTTATTGAGCCTTATACCGTTTCATCGGCGCAAATGGAAACAGCCCTTGTCAGCGGGGAAAGAATACTGATCGACAAAACGGCTTATGGTATCCGTATGCCAATAACAATACTTACGGTTCCTTTCACTTTCGATAAATATTCCGGTGTTATAGAATTGCCGTACAAACGAATATTTGAAAGCAGCGTAAAACGCAACGATATTGTCTTATTCAATAATCCATTAGACACATTAAAACCTCTCGACAAGCGAGAATTATTGCTAAGCCGGTGTGTCGCGTTACCCGGAGATAGTATCCATGTAAAAGATGGAATATTCAGGATAAACGAAAGAGATTACGTCTGCTCTCCTGATGTGACAAGCGAATATTTCATTAAAACACCGGATAGAAAGAACCTGACTGAGATAATAAAAGAACCGGAGATATCCATATCCTCACCAAGAGTGCAAGCAGATACCGTATTTTTATGTCTAAACAAGCTGGATGCGTTCATCTTGAATAAAAGCTTGCCGGACTCAATGCAGATAGCAACGCTAATCGATACTGTAAGTAATTATAAATTCCTGATTCCGGCCAAAGGCAAAATAATAAATCTGAATACTGAAACCATCGCAATATACAAACAGATTATATTGATGGAAAAGGGCTCGAAGGCTAAGATAATGGACAATAAGCTGTATATATCCGGTGAGGAACAGAAACATTATACATTTACAGACAACTACTACTGGATGTTGTCCGATAACACATTGAACTCTTCCGATTCACGCTCATTAGGTTTTATACCATTTAAAAATATTATTGGCAAAGCTCATTTTATCTGGTATAGTCCTGCTAAAGGCCGAAGCTTTTCAACAATCAAATAAGACTATGGCAATATATCTTACATCGGCCTATCTGGCTCCTGTACAATATTATACTAAATTTATATCAGACCGGAAGGTAGTCATCGAGCAAAATGACAATTATGTAAAGCAAACCTACCGGAACCGTTGCTCCATTGTTTCGGCAAATGGGCCTATATCATTATCCATACCCGTAGTACATTCGTCATCTGAAAAAACGATGACAAGGGATATCCGCATCGCGGAACATGGTAATTGGCAGCATATGCACTGGAATGCGATTGTTTCAGCCTACAATTCAAGTCCGTTTTTTGAATTTTATGAAGATGATTTCCGTCCGTTTTTTCATAAAAAGACAAACTTTCTATTTGATTTCAATGCCGGGTTACACTCTTTGGTTCTCAACCTTTTAAATATAGATGCTTCCGATATAATTTTTACAGATAATTATAAAGCTAATTTCTCTGATGGGGAGGTAGATATGCGCGAAGCCATCCACCCTAAAAAAGATTGGAAAACAGATCCGGACTTTTGCCCCGGTCCATATTATCAGGTTTTTGATCAGAAATTCGGCTTTATAGAAAATATGAGTATTATCGACTTGCTCTTCAATATGGGCAATGAAAGCCTCATCGTATTAAAGGATTCTATCAGAAGATAACCGTATATTAAAGTATTTTATATACTTCTCAATGAATTTATATATAAAACATCGTATTTTTGCGATAAATTCTTAAAACAAGAAGATGCTACAGTTTGCAAGGAAACATATTATCCTGTCTTTAGTCACAGTATCTGTTGCATTATTGGTTGCAGCCTGCGCCAACATGGCAACGCCCACAGGCGGGGATGTTGATCTGGATCCGCCTAAAGTGGTAAGAAGCTCTCCGGGGTTAAACTCCATAAAAGTGACCAAAGGAGAAATAGTTATTGAATTTGATGAGAACGTAACTATAAAAGATCCTTCAGAGAATGTAATTATTACTCCTCCGCAGAAAGCGTTCCCCATCATACAGGCTATCAATCGAAAAATAACGGTAAAACTGAAAGACACATTGATGGCTAATACGACTTACACCATCGATTTTACAGATGCAGTAGTTGACAACAACGAAGGGAATCCATTGGAAAATTTCTCTTATTCGTTTTCCACAGGCGATGTTGTCGATTCGCTTGCTATATCGGGGAAAGTACTTGCAGCTCACAATCTGGAACCTATTAAAGGTATATATGTAGGTTTACACTCAAACATGAGCGATACAGCCTTTACAAAAATCCGGTTCGAACGTATTTCCCGGACGAATGAGGGTGGATTTTTCACCATCAGAGGTGTAGCGCCCGGCAGATACAAAATATATGCTTTGGACGATCCTAACAGGGACTATATGTATATTGATCCGACTCGTCCTGTCGCTTTCATGGATGCCATCATCGAACCAACGTCAGAAGCCGCTACCCGCAACGATACTGTTTTTCAGATAAAGAAAGGAAACGAACCTGCCGATGCGCCCAGAATAATAGATACGGTCAAGACAATACAGTATACCCGTTTTTTACCCGATAATATTGTGTTAAGATCGTTCAAATCCTCGTTTCAACGAAAATTCTTACAAAGTCATGAACGTAAAGGCAACCAATTATTTGTATTCTTTGGTGCCCCAACCCCAATGCCCAAAATAGAACCTCTGAATTTTGAAAAAGATAAAGACTGGACTATCCTTGAAAAGTATCCGAAAAACGACACGCTCATTTATTGGATAAAAGACAAGGATATAAATGCGATGGATACCATCGCTTTGCAGGTCACATATCTGAAAACAGACTCTCTGAACCAAGATATACCTGTCACAGACACTCTCAAGTTTGTAGACAGAATGCGTCGAAAAGATACAAAGAAAGAAGAAAAAGAAGAAAAAGAAGAAAAGAAAAAAAAGAAGGAGGGCGAAGAACCCGCTATTACATTCCTCGAAATTAAACAAAATCTATCCTCTTCGTGGGACACATATAAAAATATAGAATTGGAGTTTGCAGAACCAATCGAAGACTCTCTGAAAAGCAAGATTCTTCTCCAACAGATAAAAGACAGCCTGTCTACGGATATTCCATTCGAACTACTGACAGATTCAGTCAATCCACGTAGGTTTTCTATAAAACATAAATGGAAATACGGTACCGAATACAGGATAAAAATAGATTCCGCCTCGGTTCACAGCATATACGCGCTTTGGAATAATAAGCTGGATCAGAAGTTCAAGGTAAAAAATGAAGATGAGTATGGACAACAAGCTATCTGGGTAGAGGGAGTAGATAGTATCCATTCTTTTATAGAACTTTTAGATAAATCGGATAAACCTATTCGAAAAGCACGGGTCATAGATAATGTCGCTGTTTTCAGAGATGTAAATCCGGGCACTTATTATGCGCGGATTATATTAGATGCAAATAATAACGGGGTGTGGGATACCGGAGACTTTAGTAAAGACCTGCAACCTGAGATGGTATGTTATCTACCAAAAGCGCTGGAAATAAAGGCCAACTTCGAACACGAAGAAAACAGCCCGCCCTGGAAAGTGGATATATCGACTTTAGCAAATCAGAAGCCGTTGGATATAACAAAACAAAAGCCAAAGGATAAGGAAGCCCGAAGAAAGCAACTTGAAGAAAGAGAGGCTAAAAACAACCAAGATAGAGAGAGGAGTAGTAATCAAAACAACATAAATAATAATAACTTAAACAGCAATGTGGGAAGTCAGCCTCAGTACTAACTTGTTGTTTATTAAACAGAACTGATGATGAAAAAATATACATGGATTGCGTTTATAGTTTCAGTCCTCTTCAGCCTGAATGCCGGAGCTCAATGTAAAATAAACAATACCTACTTCCAGGCAGGAGAAGTGTTGACATATGACCTTTACTATAAATACGGATTGATAAATACCAAAGCCGGCACTTCGTCACTGAAAACAGTAGCTGAAAAATTTAATAATACCGATGCATATAAAATGACATTATTGGCGGAATCTTCGGGAGCTGCACGTAAACTATTCAGCCTGAACGACACGCTGACCTGTTATACAACCAAAGATATTGTACCCTTGGCATATCTCAAGAATGCACGGGAAGGGAAAAGCCATACAATAGAAAGAGTGATATACACATATGGCAGTCAAGGCATTTCTTTAAATACAAGAAGGGTAAAGAACGGGGAGTTCCGATTTGAAGAAACAATCAAGTCAAATACATGCATATACGATATGATGAGTGTCGTTTTCTATGCACGTGCATTGAACTATACAGGAATGAAAAAGGGCGATACATCCAAAGCTGATTTCATTTCGGGTAGAAAAAAAGTAAGCATGATTATTGAATATGGAGGAATAGAAACCGTTGAAGCCAACGACGATAAAAAATACAGCTGCATCAAACTCACATTAAGCATTATGGACGATGCCTTTAGTGATAAAAAAGAGGCGATGAAGGTCTATATCACAAACGATAACAATCGATTGCCTGTACGTCTGGACTCAAAATTAAATATAGGTTCTACCCGTGCTATTTTGAAAAGCTACAAAGGCAATATGTATCCGGTGAGGACATTTTAAACAAAAAGAGCCAAATCGTTACATAAATGACACAAAGAGTTCATCATAATTGCGATATCGTTTACTTTTTTTTATATATCTTTGCTTCTGAAAAACATTCTCACTAGGAAGCACTCATATTTTTTTATTAATCTATTTATTAAAACTAATTAGTCGTCCCTTAAAAAGTATTCATACTTTTTAAGGGACGACTAATTATAGATTTCAATATAGATGATTTCCGTGCAGGCGTAAGAATATTAGAAAAATCATTCAAACTGATAGTACCATCCCTCCGGCATTGTTCTTATTACGAACATTATGGGGAAAATACCGAAGAATAGAAATGTTACTTTATTACGTTGTACGATCTTCTAGCTTCATTTAATGCTACGGCGTTAAAATGCCACCACTCACCCCTGATGGCTCGGATGAATATCCGTACCAGCGATGGGAATTAACTGCTGATTTGCATTAAATAAACTCTTATAGAAAAATGTACCGGATTTTATATAAAAACAAAGAATTTATGCAGGGCAAACGCATCTAATTTTTAATTAGATGCGTTTGCCCTGGTTACATTGCTGTTTATTTTCATAATATTGAAACTATTGCTTACATTAAAATTACTGGATTGCTTCGTCGGCTAACACCTCCTACCAATGACAGATTTTTATATATTGTTGATAATGAGTGAAATGAAAATATATTCAACATATCAAAAATGTAGCGATTTAGCATTCTGTCATATACACATTGTGCCCAAAAAATTGGGTTCCGACTCGCAAAGACGGGAGTTCTATCTTTTGACACAGCCTCCTTTACCGGTTACGGCATCGTTGGTTAAACTCCTCCTGCATTATATTTACGAACCAAGTTTGCCCATATTAGCACGAGAGGCCGGAAGATTTTTCTTCCGGCCTCTCGTATAAAATGCCCTCTTTCTCGATTTTACATTTTCATCTCTAACTTTGACATAACCCTTTCTTGGAATTTTGTTTTTCTCTCCGTTATATCTGAGAGTAATATAATGACTTGTCCAATAATAGGTACAAAAAACAGAAAAAGATACAATCCACTTACTCTATTCCCTGACTTGCTAGTTTTGTATACTTTAACTACGCTAGCTATATATAACACAACTATGGTTATAAGAATAAAAATACCCAATAATAACATATAGATAAAAATTTAATTAGCAACTACTATCTATAACAAATGAAATTTAGTAAATGTTCTCTAAGTAACTGTTTAAATTTCTAACGAATATTTTATTATATAGACTAAAAATCCGGTTCTTCATTCATTTTCAGCCTCTTTTTGTCTTAAGCATTCTGATTGCTTTGATTTCTTTATGCAGATATATTCCTGCTTTGTATGGTGCAATACCAATCCTTTTGCATTTTTATATCATTATCAACTATTCTTCTATCCCTAGTAATTCTATTTCGAATATCAAAGTTGAATATGGTTTGATCGCACCTGTATCACGGCTTCCGTATGCCAAATCCGAAGGCACATAAATGATCCATTTCGAACCGACAGGCATAAGCAACAAAGCCTCTGTCCATCCCTTAATCACTTGTGTCACGCCAAATACAGCGGGTTCGCCACGCTCGATACTGCTATCGAATTGCTCTCCATCAAGCAAAGTTCCTACATAGTCAACTTTAACCCGGTCGCTCTCTTTTGGCACGGCGCCTGTTCCTGCTTTCACTATCTTATATTGCAATCCGCTAGGAAGGGTGACAACACCATCTTTCGTTTTATTTTCAGTAAGAAAAGCTTCACCTGCTGCTATTTGCTCAGAATACTCTTCTTTTAACCCTTCATTTTTTTTCAGTTCTGCGGCTTCACGCGCTTTTTCCGAAGCTGCTTGTACAATCTCTTCAGAGTCTTCGATCAATAACTTTTCGTCTTTTAAACTACTGGTAAAAGCAGCAACAAAAGCCTGTTTATTGAATTCATCGTTACCGCTGAGCATTTCCTTTGTTATATTCTCAGACATAGAAGCAAACTGACTGCCCAGAGCCACCCCAATATCGAAAGCATTCTCGTCTTTATTCTGATTCATGGCCTGATTGAATCCGGCAAGAAATTCATCCATATTTTTAAGATTCGACTTGTTCAAAGAGTCTAATTTAAAGGCTAGTTCTTTCCCTAATTTATCTTTCTTCACAGCGTCATTCTCTTTCTCTATTTTTGTCTTGTAATCGGATCTTACAGCAGCAGTATCTGCTACTACTCCCATTTGTATCATATACGGCTGTATACCGCTTTTTACCATCATTACACCAAAGGCATAGGATATTGTATCGGCCTCTGTTTTCAGTGTGAGTGGTTCGGGCGTAGCTTTTTTAGGTTGTGTCTTTTTTTGTGCCGACAAAGCCAATGGGCTTAACAACGCACAGAAAGCAAAGGCTAAGAATAAAAATTTCTTCATATTGTTTTTGTTTAAGATTTTTATCTTTTGATAGTTCCTCGCAAAGTTATATTATATTGCTATGCAAAAATAGTATTTTTTTGTGCCCTCTTAACAGAATCTACGATTAAGTTCTAAAAAAAATAATTGTTCCCTTTCTCCCGCTATTGCAAGGGCGATAACCCGAAGCAATCCATTGGCCCCACCCCAGCCATCCCGAAAGGGAGGGAGTTCCAATGGAGGTCGGGGGACGTAAAAGAGGCTCCGTTTCATTCGCAATAACGGGAATTCTATCTTTTGGGACAGCCTCAGCAATGGAATGTTCATTATCTAAAAGGGTAATAGAGAAACGTTAAGCTTAGTTAAACAGATAAAAATTAACATGAAATTCAACATCAAGGTTTGCATTTTCTTTTTTTTGTATTAAAGACCAAATAGTTAACCTTATGTATTACACAAAAACAACTTTACTATTTATCGTGCTATTTCTAGCAATAAAACCGTACTCTCAAAATAAAATTAGGTAATGATATACAAGTTTACACCAAAATAATTTCTTGTACATCAAAGATAAAACAAAATGGGTGAACCTTGATTAGTTCACCCATTTTTCATACTATAAATTATAGATACTCCATAAACTGTTCCTCTATATACTTCATCTTATATTTCTCTAAAGCAAAAATACCTGTTTGTTGTTCTATAAACTCATGAATAGCTTCTTTAATAACTTCAGACTTATCTTCTCCATTACTATTCTTAATAAGTTCTTCAAACTTTTTTTTCTCTGAAAGAATTAATGCATCTAATTTTAATTGTTCTTTGATTGCAGATACTAATTCTTCTCTGTTATTTATAGTAATAGTCTGTTCAAGTTCAATAGGATAATCAGCAGATTTCTCAATTTCCTCAATCCTTTCCTCAAATGATAAAAGATTACCATCGTTTTGATAATCTTTAAAAAAGTCATTTAAACTAATCTTTATACTCATAGTGAAAAATAGTTTTGTTGTGTTCATCCATTCCCCAAAATGAACAGGTTATGATAAATAAAAGAGGCATGGGAACTGTTATAACTTATCTAAAATATCGAGGGTCTGCAAAAGCCCTTGTAGGTTAGAATAAGCAAACAGTCCCATGCCATATAAGACATGGGACACTTCTGCTTATTATCCTTCCTACATTTAAAATTTTGCAGATTTCGATATTCAGGATAATATCATAAATGTCTCTTTATATACTATATAAAATGAATGGGTACACCAACCCTTTGATGTTTATCCATTCAATAGACAAAGATAAACATTATTTTGATATATTGAGGAATGTGTTAATAAGATTACCTATTTTTGTGGGAAAGACATTGCTCGCGCAGACGTCCCGTCTGTGTGTTGTGAAGCAAACCTTTTGCTCTATTGAGCAAGACACGGACTAGAAGTCCGCGCCAGCAGGGTGGAAACATTGTCCGGCGCTGGTTTTATCTATAGATAGTGGTAATTTGAAAATTAGCGAATTTGAAAATTAGCAAATGGCGCGAAGCGACAGTAACAGTCAACAGTCATCAGTTAACAATGGCGCGAAGCGATAAAGGCTAAAAGCTAACGGCTAATTGAGTGTGGAGTTTGTTACTTTTTAGTTAAAAAGTTACGAGTAGACGAGATATGAGGTGCAAGTTGTTCACTGTTGACTGCTAACTGTTCACTGTAGAAGTTTGTTACATTTTAGTTAAAAAGTTACGAGTAGACGAGATACGAGGTACAAGTTGTTGACTGATGACTGCTAACTGATAACTGTTGACTGACTACTGACTACTGTTTACTGTAGAAGTTTGTTACATTTTAGTTAAAAAGTTACGAGTAGACGAGATACGAGGTGCAAGTTGTTGACTGATGACTGATAACTGTAGAATTGGGTGTAATTTTTGCCCGTTAGGGCATTCATATCAATAGAAGAGGTAAACCGGCCGGTATCGCAACCCCTTAGGGGTTGAACACCTACGGCGTTCGGGTAGAAAAGAGGAATACGATTTTCTATTGATATGAAAATCCTACGGATTTTTTATAGTCAACCTGCTTATCGGGGATAAATTTTTAATTTGAAAATTAGCAAATTTGAAACAACGTTCAACGGAACGAAGTGTAGTTAAAATGTGAAAATGAGTGTGGAGTTTGCATAGTACATGACAAAAAATATTGCAAAATCTTATATTGCCCTTACAGGGTGCGGTTTCAGGAGATTTCGTTTTCCCACCCAAGGCGTTGCCATTGGGCTATATTATGTAGCCCCTTCAGGGCATCAAGGAAAGAAACAGGCTGAAGGCCTGATATATTCCAGCCCGGGGTGTTACCCCGGGTAGATGACAGACTAGGGAATCGTGCCCTGTAAGGGCAACATAATAAGTCTTTTAAATATATATAAAATATTTTTTGTCATGTACTATGGGAGTTTGTTACTTTTTAGTTAAAATATACCTCAGTGGGTATTCAGTGCAACCAAAAACATGGAGAACTTAACAGCCCTGTCCTCTGGGGCAATTAAAGGGGGGCGTCTCACTACCAATGGCGGAGCGATTATTATCAAGAATCCATTTGTTCTAATACCAATTCGCGTTATTAATATTAATTGCCCGAAAATGAAGAAGATATTTTGAATATATTACTTCCATAAAAAAACACAAAAGCCATATTTTCCATTCATTAAATTGGTTAAATACAAGAAAAAAAAGTAATTTTGCCAGTCTGATTTAACAAACCAAAAACGACATAAATTATTTCATATTTTAAACAATAAGAACAATGAGAATCGAGAAAATTTTCGCGCGTGAAATCTTGGATTCAAGAGGAAATCCTACAATTGAAGTTGATGTAACGCTTGAATGCGGTATCTTGGGACGCGCTGCTGTTCCATCCGGTGCCTCTACCGGTGAGAACGAAGCTTTGGAACTTCGCGACGGTGATAAAAAGCGCTATCTTGGCAAAGGTGTAACTAAAGCCGTAGATAACGTAAATAAAATTATAGCTCCGGCATTGGAAGGCGAGTCGTCTCTTGACCAAAGAGGTATCGACCATGCTATGCTTAAGCTTGACGGAACAAAAACAAAATCAAAACTCGGCGCCAATGCTATTCTGGGTGTGTCTCTTGCTGTGGCCAAAGCTGCTGCTAACTATCTGGAATTGCCTTTGTACCGTTATATCGGTGGTACTAACACTTACACTCTTCCTGTACCGATGATGAACATCATCAATGGTGGATCTCACTCCGATGCTCCTATTGCGTTCCAGGAATTTATGATCCGTCCGATCGGCGCTAAATCTTTCAAAGAAGGTTTGAGAATGGGTGCTGAAGTATTCCACGCTTTGAAAAAAGTTCTTCACGACCGTGGTCTTAGTACCGCAGTAGGTGACGAAGGTGGTTTTGCTCCTGCTCTTGACGGAACAGAAGACGCTTTGGAATCAATCCTTACAGCTATCAAAGCAGCCGGTTACAAACCGGGGAAAGACGTAACTATCGCTCTTGACTGTGCTGCTTCTGAATTCTTTAACAAAGAAGATAAAATATACGACTATACTAAGTTTGAAGGAAAGAAAGCTGCTAAACGCAAAGCTGCCGATCAGGTTAAATTCTTGAAAGAACTGACTGAAAAATATCCTATCGACTCTATTGAAGACGGTATGGACGAAGGAGACTGGGACGGATGGAAAAAACTGACTGAAGCTATCGGCGACAAAGTTCAGCTTGTTGGTGACGACTTGTTTGTAACAAACGTTGAGTTCCTTCAAAAAGGTATCGAAACAGGATGTGCCAATTCTATCCTTATCAAAGTAAACCAAATCGGTACGCTTTCTGAAACTTTGGATGCTATCGAAATGGCTCACCGTGCAGGTTATACAAGCGTAACTTCTCACCGTTCGGGTGAAACTGAAGATGCTACGATTGCCGATATCGCAGTTGCAACAAATTCAGGTCAGATCAAAACAGGTTCGCTTAGCCGCACAGACCGTATGGCAAAATACAACCAATTGCTTCGCATCGAAGAAGAACTTGGCGAAAAAGCTGTTTACGGATGGAATCGCGTTCAACGCAAAAAATAAGAAATTAGTTTCTTAAATATATAAAAACCGGTATCCTTAAGGGGTATCGGTTTTGTTTTTTATACGATTCTGTTTACTTTTGCTATATAACTACAATTGTAACTGTCTGCTTTGCTGTATCCGGCAGATTAGCAAGAAGCGCTATGAAACAACTTTTATATTTTTTTCTATTTATAATATTTAGCACAGGTGCATTCGCACAAAGCAGAAAAGATACACCCCGTGAAGGGGAAGGAGTGTATGCTTTTCTGAAACGGAATAGATGTACAGGGACTGAACAATACAACCGTTTCATGGAACTCAATAAAGGAAAGTTCGGGAAGAATAATGCATTAAAGAAAGGTGTCGCTTATATTCTTCCGGATACTACATCGAAACCGGAAAACAATCAATCAAAAGATAAGGTAGATGCAAAAGCTAAACCTGACAAAGAAAGCCCTCAGCCGGCAGGTGCAAAACGTACATATAAGCTTTTCGGAAAGAAACATGAAGATTATACTATAAAGTCGAACAAACTAAAAGGAACGACTTTTTTCCTTTCCAGCGGACATGGAGGACCCGATCCCGGCGCAATGGCTAAAGTGGATGGACGTATGCTCCACGAAGATGAGTATGCATATGATATCACCTTGCGTCTGGCCCGTTGCCTGATGGAAGAGGGGGCAACCGTACACATGATTATTCAGGATGCCAAAGACGGAATCAGGGATGGCAGGTATTTAGCGAACAGTAACAGGGAAACCTGTATGGGGCAAGTGATTCCGATAAATCAGGTAAAACGGTTGACGCAGAGAAGTGAAAAAATAAATAGTCTGAGCAAGCAATCGAAAGATAAGTATCAAAGGGCGGTGTTCATCCATCTTGACAGCAGAAGCAAAAAGCAGCAATTGGATGTGTTTTTTTATCATGCGAAAAACAGTGCGGAAGGTAAAAGACTGGCTAAAACCGTGCGCGACACGTTCGACGATCATTACAATACGCATCAACCTAACCGTGGATTTACCGGAACTGTAAGTACCCGCAACCTGTATGTGCTTGATAATACTGCACCGATAGGTCTTTTTGCCGAATTAGGAAATATTCAGAACACATTCGACCAACGGAGGTTTTTAGTTCCGGACAACAGGCAGGCTCTTGCCAGCTGGATGTGCAGGGGGTACATCAAAGATTTCGAAAATTGGAAAGCCGGAAAGAAATAATCTTAGGACTTATTTCTTGCATATCAATATAATTATCTGAAAATACCTTACATTTGCAATACAAACTTAGCATATGAAGAGATCAGTCTGCACCTTTGGAAGTTATTACTTGACAGAAGGTTTTCCCCGGTTCAGGAAAATGGCGGAGAGTATGGATATATTCGACGATGTATATACTATCTGTGAAAAGGATTTGGGCAAAGACTTCTATAAACGGTGGGGGCGGTATCTGATCCCATACTCACGTGGATTTGGATACTGGTGCTGGAAACCCTATTTCATATTAAAGATACTTGATAAAATGGATGAGGGAGATGTACTCCTTTATTCCGATATTGGCTGCTACTTCAATCCGAACGGGAAAAAACGCCTGCTCGAATATTACGAGATGGTTGAGAATACTCCGACCGGTATACTTGGCGTAAAAAGTCAGGAACAGAGTTATAATGGTATGCCTGAAACGCTTTACTATGAGTACGAATGGACAAAGGCGGATGTTTTTGCTTACTACAATGTGCTCAATGATAAGTCGTATACCCATACTCCTCAATTCGAATCAACTATTATCTTTTTCAAAAAGAGCCCGGTAGTGATACAATTTGTAAAAGACTGGTATCAGGCTTATTTAGATGATTACAGTTTGGCGACCGATTCGCCGTCGCGCATACTCAATTTGCCCGGGTTTAAAGAAAACCGTCACGACCAGAGTATATATTCCATCTTGGGGAAAAGATATGGAATAGCGGAAATATCTACAAACGAAATCTTTCAACGAGATTGGACTCTGTTAGACAATTACCCAATACAGGCAAGAAGGGATAAATATTATACAAGCAGGTATCACTATAAACATCGGTTCCGACTGAGAAAGCTGTACCGCCGGTGGTGGAACTTTAAATATTGGTTCAAAGACAGGCTCTAACTACAACTTTACATGAAAAAGATACTATGCACATTTGGCAACACCCTGTTATCTCCCGGTTTTCCCCGTTTTGTGAAAAATGCCGAGGCGATGGGGGTATTCGACAAAATATATACCTATACGGAAAAAGACTTACCCCGCGAATTTTGGAAAAAATGGGGACGTTATATGTATCCTTATTCCAAAGGCTACGGTTATTGGTGTTGGAAGCCGCCTTTGATAAAAAAGACTCTGGATACGATGGAGGATGGAGACATCTTACTCTATGCCGATGTAGGTTGTTATCTGAATCGGGATGGGATAGGACGATTGGCTGAATATTATGATATGGTGGAAAAAAGCCCGACAGGTATACTTGGTTTTAGGAGTTTCGAAGTTAACTATAACGGTATGCCCGAAGGTTTGCGTTTCGAGTATGAATGGACAAAGGGCGATATATTCGACTACTTTGGGGTAAGAGATAATAAAGACATCACACAAACGACTCAATATGAAGCCGGTATTATATTCATGAAAAAAGGGCCGGTTTCAACCACATTTGTTGATGAATGGCTAAAAGTTATAGATGATGATTTCAGCCTGATAACGGATGAGCCCTCGAGAAGTCCCAATCTTCCCGGCTTTAAGGAAAACCGTCACGACCAGAGTATATACTCTATGCTCTCGAAAAAATACAAAACAGAAGCGGTGTCCACAAATGAATTAATTCCTTTAGGAGGGGTAATGGATTGGTCTATTATCGACAAATATCCCATACAAGCCCGTCGCGAAGTTTACTATAAAAGTATGCGCCACTACAATCGTCGTTTCCAATTACGTAAATTATACGGAGCATGGTGGAAAGTGAAGTATTTCTTCAAAGATATTTTTAGAATTTGAAAAAACAAAAAAAGCAGCTGAAAGCTGCTTTTTGCGGAAGCGGGGGAAGTAGAACAACCCTCAAATTTCCGTTATATATCAAGCTTTTATAATTCCTGATTCGTTGAAGTCCACCGAATAACACACTTTTTGTGTTTCAATAAAATACAGTGAAAGACCTCTTTATGCAAAGATAGTTATTATTTTTGTATAAATAATATTACCTATGGAAGATTATTACGAACAATTTAATGATACTTTAGATAAAGCATTACAGGAGCTATCTACTTATGTTTATCATATTTTGAATATAGGAAAAGGTGGTTTCGATTTATATCAATATGAATATATAGATGAAACATTAGCCGAAAGATTATTTAGATACCCAGACAAACAGGTTATACCAAAATTGCAAGGTTTACTTCAATCACTGCAAATTGTAACCCGTAAGAAAATAAACGAAGCTATACCTGATGAAAGGTATTGGGATAGTGATGAAGTAATATCAAAAGAAAACACACGACAACAGTTATTTGAGGGAGCAAAAAACACCATTGCTTTCATTACCAATATCATAGAGGCAAGACAAAAGATTAACGACAGAAAACCTTTGAACCTCCTGAATTATAGAGGTAGCGAACGAAAACTTAATCAATTTAAAGCCGAACTAAAAGAATATTATAATGATACACCTTATTTTAATGCAGTATTCCGAGGACAAGCTCCAAATGAAAGGATAAACTGGATTATGCCTAAGCATTATTTTCGATATTTCATGAGAGAGCTATTTAAAAAGCTAGGTAATAGAAAATCAGTTAATTGGGAAATTGTTAGTAATAGTTTTACTTTAGAAGGAAAATCCATAACATCATCATTCAAAGGGAATAACGCAGATAATGACGTTAGTCAAGAGTTCAAGACCAAGATTAATACCGCATTCGACAAATTATTGAATTAATATCACAATTTTACTCTCTACCAATATAACTTTATCTAAACTTTTTTAGGTAGAGTTTCTTTTTAAAAGAGTTTAGGATTCAACATCCTGCCATAATACACACTCTACCTTTCTCTACCTTTAAAATATTCTCAATATTTAGCTCTAAAAAAAGCCCAAATTCGCATTCAAGTTCACGAACGAATTTTAATCATTAAAACTATAAAAGATGAATCTTGAAGAAGAATTTAATTTAATAAAGAAGAAGCAAGATAAAACGCTTGCACTTTTAGAAGAACTCCGAAGCGGAGTAGTAGATAACAAAGATAAGGTGTATGATATGGCAGACCTTGAAGAGAAACTTCATGTAAGCCGTAGAACCTTATTTAAGTGGAAGAGTGAAGGAAAGATGAATTTTAGTCAAATCGGAAAAAAGTTATATATAACTGAAGCCGAGTTGAAAAGATTCTTAGAAGTAAATAACCAAAATTATTGATGCCGATATGAATTACAAGAATAAGAAACCCCAGCCGGAATTAATAATTGTAATTGAAACATTTGAAACAGTTTTTGATGTAGTTGTTCATATTCATGCTAAAGGCAATTATGATAATAATAATCACATTGAATTTGTTAAAAATATTGCAATTGGTTGTAATTATGCAGGAATAGCTTTATCGGATGCTATCAAGTTTATTACTGATAAATACAAAATTGAAGACAATGCTTCTGTCTTTGAGATTGTGCAAATTGTTTATAAACAATATGAAGAAGAGCATGGTACAAAAGCTTTGATGTATAATTTAAAAGTTCGCAATCATTTTGATAATGAGGATTGGTTGAGGTTACCATATATTCCAGATGAAGTGTTTGATAATTTGCCTCCTATATTACAGAAAGCAGCATCTGCATTTTCTGATAAAAGAGAACGTGATACTTTCCTGACTGGTGCTATTGTAGTGTTAAGTGGGTTATTATCCCATGTACATGGCACATATTTAGGCAGAACAATTTATCCAAACTTATATTGTTTTATCGTTGCACCGGCTGGTTCTGGAAAAGGAAGTCTATTATATGCGAAAGAATTAGGGATGCCTTTTCATGATTATAGAAGGGAACAATTAGGCTCAAATAATTTGTTATTTATACCAACAAATATATCAACAGCCTCTCTTTATCAGCAATTGGAATTAAGTCAAGGTGTGGGGATTCTTTTTGAGTCGGAAGCTGATACTATGGCTGGTTCTTTCAAACAAGAATGGGGTGGATATTCGGATATATTACGAAAGGCTTTTCATCATGAATCTATATCACTCAAAAGGAAGGATAAGGAAAAAGAAACGAGTTCATATATTGAAGTTAAATCACCTCGACTGTCTGTAGCTTTATCTGGAACTACAAGTCAGGTAAGAGGTATAATTCCGAATTCTGAAGATGGACTTTTCAGCCGTTTTATAATATATACTTTTCGGTCAGAACCTTATTGGAATATGGAAGCTGATATGAATAACTTCTCCTATGATGATTTTTTTCAAGAAATCAGTATAAAACTATCAGATATAATAAATAATCTGTCTATTGCTGAATTATTTAGTTTAACAGATGAACAGAAACAAATATTCCACTCAAGATTCAGGAACTGGCAGAATGAGTTTATATTATTTTTTGAGGAAGAGAGCATAAGTATAATCAGACGTTTGGCTGTCATTACGTTTAGAATAGCAATGATACTAACTTTTATCAGGGAAGGGCATATAGGCAGAATAGAACAGGGAAGAATCCTCTATTGCAATGATATGGATTTCAATTTAGCATTTTTATTGGCAGAAACATATAAACATCATTCTTTATATGCATTTGTTAAGCTTGGCAAAGACAAAACGAAAGGAAGTGTGTTGGATAAAAAAGTACAAATGTTCTATGATAATTTGCCTGATATTGATTTCCAAAGAGCTTTAGCTGTACAAATAGGTAAGGAAAAAGTTGAATTAGAAGAGAGGACGGTGGATAAATATCTAAAAAAGTTACTTTTGGCAGGTTATCTTATTCAACCTCATTACGGAACATACAAAAAATCATAAATGCAATCTGTGCAAACTATAGAAAGCATGCAATGTCGGTTTGACCACTTTGTACAGTTTGCACGGTTTCTATAACAAAATAAAAAGATAAAAGATGAAAAGAAATATACCAACAACAATTTATCTCGCAGAGAACCCTGCTGCCGAATATTCTAAATATGCCTGCAATTTTTATAATGGGTGCAGTGCCCGATGTACATATTGTTTCAATCGGCATGGAAAAAGAGCTGAGGTTCTTGGCAGGGATTACCCTATTCTCAAGAAAATGCTTATTGATGAAGATAATGCAATATATTTTTTGGAAGATGATATTGAAGATAATCTTGGAGAACTTCAAAAACATGGTTTCTTATTAAATTTTGTAAGCGACCCATTTCTTCCTGAAACTACGGAGTTAAATTTGAGAGCCATTCACCTTGCTCAATCTTATTTTGTACCTGTAAAGATATTGACCAAACAAGCTGATTGGGTAGACAGCTTTTTAAAATTAAAAGGTATCAACAAAAAATTAATCGCTTGCGGTTTTACTTTAACAGGACATGATGAACTTGAACCGGGAGCAGCAACAAATGAGCAACGGATTATCGCTATGAGGAAGTTAAAGAATGCTGGCTTCATGACATTTGCTTCAATAGAGCCTATTATTACATTTCCTAAAAGTTTAGAAATGATAGAAAAGACTATTGGTAGCTGCGACTTGTATATGATAGGGTTACAACGATTCAAGACTTACCCAAAAGAAGATGTTGAAAGATTCATTTTCGATGTTAGAGACTTAGTTAAGCCACATCAGAATATAAAGATATATTTCAAGGATAGCATAAATGATGTATATCCGATTCGAGAAAAAGGCAAGCATTCTCAATTAGTCGATAGAGACTACAATATTTTCAAACGATAAACAATATTCATAAACGTAACGAGCCTATGACAACTAAAGTCATGGGCTTTTTTATTAACCATAAAAAAGAAAAATTATGCAATTACGACAATCACACAGGAAGCAGGCTAAGATTAAACTGGCTTTAGAAGGACCAAGTGGAAGTGGCAAAAGTTTCAGCAGCTTACTCCTGTTTTCCGCACTTTTTTTGCAACACCAAGTTAAATCACATATAATCAATAGATTATAAATTTATTTTTGTATTTTTGGGTGTTGCAAATCGATATTTATGTTTATAAGAGAATTGAAAAACAGAT